>NZ_JBJURL010000050.1:0-32894 GCF_046097905.1 Pseudarthrobacter sp. NKDBFgelt
GATCTGGCTCGAGCGCCGTCCCGCTGCAGGCCGCGGCCTGACGGGAGGTCCGCCCGTCCCCGGGCGGGCGCCGATCCGGGCTGTGGCAAGATGGTTCCGAAACGAGTCACGGGCGTTACAACGCCCGGCCCACAGGCCCCTGGAGAGGACCATCATGAGCAACGAAGCCACCCCTTCCGTTCAGACAGCAGCCACCGGCGCAGAAGGTTCCGGCAGCATAGCGTCCTACATCGACCACACGCTGCTGAAGCCTGAGGCTGGGGAAACCGACGTCCTCCAGGTGTGCGCGGAAGCGGCGGAATACGGTTTCAAGTCCGTCTGCGTCAACCCCGTCTGGGTCAAAACCGTCAAGACCGCACTCCGGGGCACCGGGGTCCTCACCTGCTCAGTGGTGGGGTTTCCGCTGGGTGCCACCCCCACCGACGTCAAGACCTTCGAAGCCCGCGGCGCGGTGCTGGACGGGGCCGATGAAGTGGACATGGTCATCAACATCGCCGCTGCCAGGGCCGGGGACAAGGGCGCGCTCATCGAGGACATCTCCTCCGTGGCCGAGGCAGTGCACGCCAGCGGCGCGATCCTGAAGGTCATTATCGAAACCGCGCTGCTCACCGACAGCCAGAAGGTCACGGCCTGCGAGGCAGCCGTGGAAGCCGGCGCGGACTTTGTGAAGACCTCCACCGGGTTCAACGGCGGCGGTGCAACAGCGGAGGACATCGCCCTGATGCGCGCAACGGTGGGGCCCGGCCTGGGCGTCAAGGCCTCCGGCGGTATACGGTCCCTTGCTGATGCGCAGGCTATGATTGCAGCAGGTGCAACACGTATTGGTGCCAGCTCCGGGATTGCCATTGTGAACGGTGAACAGGGTTCATCGTCGTACTGAAGGCACCGGAAGCCGCCACAGATTGAGCCCCGCGGGGCCGAGGAGGAACTATGTCCAGCAAGATCACGGCGTCCAGCCAGGGCTCATCGTCCCACGAAGGGACCATCCAGACCCCGCAGAACGAGAACAAGCTCGGCACGAGCATCCTCCTTTTTGTCGTCATGATCGCGCTGTTCCTGGGATCCGTGTACTCGCTCTCCTTCCTGACACTGGATAACCCCTGGCCCATGGCAGTCTGCCTTGGCCTGTTTGCCCTGGCCTTCTGGATTCCGCAGAGCATCCTGGGCCGCTCGGACTCCGCCGGCGAACACTAGGCCCACATAAGCAGCTGAAACACAAAGAACCCTTGGACCGAACTGTCCAAGGGTTCTTTGTGTTTCAGGTTCAGAACCAGATGCGCGCCCACGCCACCGCGGCATCGGCCGCGCGGCCCCAGTGGGCGTTGGCCAAGGACCAGGCGGCCACGGACAGGCCCACCATGGCGTAGGCGCTCACCGGGATCAGGACAAGCCACTCGCGTTTTGACCCGGCCCGTCCCAGCAGCGGGAGGGACAGTGCCCCGTTGGGCCGCCACACCTGGCGCAGCAGCGGCACCCGGCGCAGGGGTTTCGGCGGCCTGATCACCAGGGGCCACAGCAGAGGAACACCGCCGGTGGTGACCAGGTCCCCCACGATATGGACCACAACGCCCGTCAGCATGGATACCGGAAGCCAGGTCCACTGGTCCGGCGCGAACCAGGTGACCAGGCCCGCCATGGTCAGCGCAAAGATCCAATTGCTGATGAACCCCGCCTTCGGGAACAGCTTCAAGGCCTTGGCCGCAATGTTGATCATGAACATGCACAGCAGCCCGGCGCCCACGGACAGCAGGCCCCAGTCCGTTTGCAGCTGGACCTGCCCCGCCAGCGTGGCCAGCAGGACAAAGAAGGCCGCGCCGAGGACGGAGTGCGTCCCCTGGCGGTGTCCGCCGCTGGCATTTTCAATTCCGACGGCAATCACGTTGGACAGCGGCGGCAGGGAATTCGCTACTGTGCTGTGCCGGTGGTCCCAGTCACACACCAGGGCTGTTCCCGCCGTCGCCATTCCGCCGATCAGGATCCCGGTGGCATCCAGCGGGTACCAGCCCAGCGTGTAGGGGCCTGTCGAGGCAATGGCCACCCACGCCGCGGCTCCCGACGCGGCGTGGTGTCCTCCCATCATGCGGCTATCCGCTGACTGCCGGGGCGGCGAGCGGCGCGTCGGAGAAGATGTTGCGGATGACCCCGTTGGCCCATTCCAGGATCTCCGCATCCTGCAGGTCACGCCCGCCGATCCTTGCCGTCTTCGGTTTGGGGACCAGCACGGCATCAAGCGCCGGCTTGGACTGGGACCCCGGATACATGCGATTCAGCCGCATGACTTTGGATTCCGGAAGGGTGGCCGGCGAGAACTTGATGAAGTTGCCCTGCAGGGCAACATCGGACAGGCCGGCTTCACGGGCGCCCACGCGGAAGCGGGCCACGGACACAAGGTTCTGGGCCGGCAGCGGCGGCTCTCCGTACCGGTCCACCAGTTCCGCCAGGACCTCGTCGATGGCCTCGTTGGTGAGCGCAGCGGCGAGCTTGCGGTACGCCTCCAGGCGCAGCCGCTCCCCAGGCACGTAGTCGTGCGGAAGGTGGGCGTTCACCGGCAGTTCGATCTTCATCTCTGCTGCCTTTTCCTCGGCCTCGCCGCGGAAGTCCGCCACGGCCTCGCCCACAAGGCGGATGTACAGGTCGAATCCGACGCCCTGGATGTGGCCGGACTGTTCACCGCCCAGCAGGTTGCCGGCACCGCGGATTTCCAGGTCCTTCATGGCCAGCTGCATGCCCGCGCCGAGCTCGTTGTGCGTGGCCACGGCTTTGAGCCGCTCCAGGGCCACCTCGCCCAGCGGCTTCTCCGACGGGTAGAGGAAGTAAGCGTAGGCGCGTTCCCGGCCGCGGCCCACGCGTCCGCGGAGCTGGTGCAGCTGGGACAGGCCGTACTTGTCCGCGCCGTCCACGATCAGGGTGTTGGCGTTGGAGATGTCCAGCCCGGTTTCGATGATGGTCGTGCACACCAGGACGTCAAAGCGCTTCTCCCAGAAGTCCACGATGATCTGTTCCAGGCGGCTTTCGGACATCTTGCCGTGCGCCACCTCGACCCGGGCCTCGGGCACCAGCTCACGGATCTTGGCGGCCGTCCGTTCGATGGTGGACACCCGGTTGTGGACGAAGAACACCTGGCCTTCGCGCATCAGCTCCCGGCGGATGGCGGCGGAGGTCTGTTTGTCCGTGTAGGGGCCCACGTACGTCAGGACCGGGTGCCGTTCCTCCGGCGGCGTGGCCAGGGTGGAGGTTTCCCGGATGCCGGTGAGGGACATCTCCAGGGTGCGCGGGATGGGGGTTGCGCTCATGGCGAGCACGTCCACGTTGGTGCGCATCTTCTTGAGCGCTTCCTTATGCTCCACCCCGAAGCGCTGTTCCTCGTCCACGATCACCAGGCCAAGGTCCTTGAACTCGAAATCCTTGGACAGGAGCCGGTGCGTGCCGATCACCACGTCCACGGTGCCGTTCTTGACGCCTTCCGCCGTCTCCTTGGCTTCCTTGGACGCCTGGAAACGGGAGAGCGGCTTCACGCGCAGGGGGAAGCCGGAGAACCGTTCGGTGAAGGTCTCGTAGTGCTGCTGGGCCAGCAGCGTGGTGGGCACGAGGACGGCCACCTGCTTGCCGTCCTGGACCGCCTTGAACGCGGCGCGTACCGCGATCTCCGTCTTGCCGTAGCCCACATCGCCGGAGACCAGCCGGTCCATGGGGATCTCGCGCTCCATGTCGGCCTTGACCTCGTTGATGGTGGTCAGCTGGTCCGGGGTCTCCACGTAGGGGAAGGCTTCCTCCAGCTCGCGCTGCCAGGGGGTGTCAGGCCCGAATGCGTGCCCGCGGGATGCCATCCGGGCAGAGTACAGCCGGATGAGCTCCCCGGCGATCTCCTTGACGGCCTTGCGCGCCTTGGACTTGGTGCTGGCCCAGTCCGCGCCGCCCATCTTGCTCAGGACGGGGGTATCCCCGCCCACGTAGCGGGTCACCTGGTCCAGCTGGTCCGTGGGAACGAAGAGCCGGTCCCCCGGCGCGCCGCGCTTGGACGGTGCATACTCCAGCACCAGGTACTCGCGCACCCCGTCACCGCCACCGGCGACCTTCCTCTGGATCAATTCCACGAACTTTCCAATGCCATGCTGTTCGTGGACCACGTGGTCCCCGGCCACGAGCTGCAGCGGGTCCACCGCGTTCCGCCGCTTAGAAGGCATCCGGCGCATGTCCTTGGTGGATCCGGCGGAGGTGCGCCCCAGCAGGTCGGCTTCGGTGAGCAGGCCCAGTTTGAGGCCGTCCAGGACAAAACCGCGTCCGACGGCGGCAGTGGTCACCTCGATGATGCCCGCCTGGGGCTCGTGGTCCAGGCTGTCCACCCGGGCGCAGGGGATGTCGTTCTCGTGGAACAGCTCCGCCAGGCGCTGGGCGGGCCCGGGGCCTTCAGTGGCGACGACGATCCGCCACTGGTCCCGGACGTGGGAACCGATGAAGTCCATCATCTCGGCCACATCGCCCTGGTAGCCCCGCGGTTCCCTGGCATGCAGGTTCAGGACGTCAATATCCGGGAGCAGTTCCTCGTCCTGCGCCAGCGACGTGATGGACCACCAGGAGACCCCGTGCTCCAGGGAGGAGGTGCGCGTTTCCGTGAGGGACCGGAAGCTGGCGGAGTGGAGCGCGGCACTCGCCTGCGAGGTCAGGTCCAAAGGCGCCGTGCCGCCGTCGGACGCGGTGGACCAGGCCGCTTCGAGGAACTCCTCGTTGGTGGCCGCGAGGTCGTGGGCGCGGGTGCGGACTTTCTCGGGTTCAATGATGACCGAGATGGAACCCGCAGGCAGTTGCTCCACGAACGGGACCATGGCGTCCACCAGCACCGGAGCCAGGGATTCCATGCCCTCCACGGCGATCCCGCCGGCGATCTTTTCAAGCATGTCTGCCGCTGCCGGGAGCTGCGCCTTGAGGGTGGCTGCCCGGGACATCACGGACGGGGTGATGAGGATTTCGCGGCAGGGCGGCGCGTGCAGCTCGGTGGGGTGGTGCAGGCCGGGCGAGGACAGCGAGCGCTGGTCTGCCACGGCGAACCAGCGCATCTGGTCCACTTCGTCGCCAAAGAATTCCACGCGGATGGGGTGGTCCTCGGTGGGCGGAAAGACGTCGATGATCCCGCCGCGGACGGCAAATTCACCGCGGTGCGTCACCATGTCCACCCGGGCGTAGGCTGCGTCGGAGAGGCTCCGCACCACCTCGGTGAAGGGCCGTTCCTGGCCCACCTTCAAGGTAACCGGGACGAGCTCGCCCAGGCCTGCAACCACCGGCTGGACCACGGCGCGGACGGGAGCCACCACAATCCGGACTGGGCCCACCGTCGACGTTTCCGGATGCGCCAGCCTGCGAAGCACTGAGAGTCGCCGGCCCACAGTGTCTGAACGGGGCGAGAGGCGCTCGTGCGGCAGGGTCTCCCAGCTGGGAAACTCGGCCACGCAGTCGGCCGGCAGGTATGCCCGCAGCGCTGCCGTCAGGTCCTCAGCCTCACGGCCGGTCGCGGTGACGGCCAGAACCACACCGGACCCGCCGGCGTCGTCCGCTGTGCCGGCTGCGGCTATGCCGTCCGCCATCTCAGCAAGAAGCACAGCCCTCAGCCCGGCGGGTGCGCTGATCTGGTAATCCTGGCCGCGGACCGCGAAGCCGCGGGCAGCCTCGGCGCGGACGCGCGCGAAGGTCTGGTCCGCGGCGAGTGTGCGGCGGAGTCCGTCCAGGGACGGACCGTGATTGGACGGGCCGGGAAGGCTCATGGCAGAAGCTCCTGTGGTGTTACGGAAAAAGCAGGCAACGCGAAAACCCGAAATTCGCTGCGAATCCCGGGTAAACCCAGCCTACCGCGCAGCTCCGACAATGCGTGGCTGGCACAAAACCAGCGCGCTGGAACAGGGCTGGCACCCTGGCGCGGGACTGGCAACCTGGCGCAGGGCTAGGCTGGCAGTGACGGACGAGGCCGGCAGCTGATGCCGGCAACAGTCTTCGCAGGCAGCAGCCGTCCAGACCGCGGGCCGCTCCGAATGGCCTGTGGACGATAAGGAGCCACCATGACTGAAACCAGCAGCACCCCGCGGACACCCAAGACCGTTTTGGTCACCGGAGCCACCGGCTACATCGGGGGCCGGCTTGTGCCCAAGCTCCTGGAGGCCGGCCACACGGTGAAGGTCCTGGTGCGCTCCCCTGACAAAATCGCCGGAGTGCCGTGGCGGGACCACGTGGAGGTCGTCGAAAGCAGCCTTGACGACGGCGCAGCGCTCCGGGAGGCGCTGGACGGCGTCGACGTCTTCTACTACCTGGTGCATTCCATGGCGGCCGGGTCAGGCTTTGAAACCAAGGAGCAGGCCATGGCCCGGACGGCGGCCGAGGCCGCTGCGGCCGCGGGAGTCGGCAGGATTGTCTACCTCGGCGGGCTGCACCCCACGGGAGTCGAACTGTCCACGCACATGCGCTCCCGCGAAGCGGTGGGGAAAGTCTTCCTGGACAGCCCCGTGGACGCCATCGTGTTCCAGGCCGGCGTGGTGATCGGCTCAGGCTCGGCGTCTTTCGAAATGATCCGCCACCTCTCCGAGACGCTGCCGCTCATGCCGGCACCCAGCTGGGTCCGCAACCGGATCGAAGCCATCGCGGTGCGGGACGTCCTGTACTACCTTGTCTCGGCGGCGTCCCTTGAGGGGCCCATCAACCGCACGTTCGACATCGGCTGCCGGCAGGTCCTCACCTACGCCGGCATGATGAAGGAATACGCGGCCGAGGCCGGGCTCCCCTACCGGGTGGTGCTGGCGCTGCCCGTCCCGGCGCCCAAGCTTGCCGGCATGTGGGTTGCCCTGACCACCCCCATCCCGTTATCCATGGCCGTACCGCTGGTCCAGTCGCTCCAGCACGATGCCGTGTCCGACGAGCACGACATCGACCAGTTCATCCCGCAGCCCGAGGGAGGACTGACCACCTACCGCACCGCCGTCGCCCTGGCCCTCGGCAAGGAACGCGACGGCCAGGTGCAAACAACGTGGGCCAATGCCGGGGCTGCTTCCGATCCCCTGCCCAGCGACCCCGAGTGGGCCGGGCACAAGGTCTACATCGACGAGCGGACCTTCCACGGCGACGTGGACCCTGCCCACGTGTGGACAGTGATCGAAGGCATCGGCGGGCGGAACGGCTGGTACTCCCTCCCCTTGGCATGGCAGGTGCGCGGCTGGCTGGACAAGCTGACCGGGGGCGCCGGGCTCCTGCGCGGGCGGCGGCATCCCCACACCCTGGCCACCGGGGAGGTTGTTGACTGGTGGCGTGTGGAACGGATCGACCGCGGGAAGCTGCTGCGGCTGCGGGCCGAGATGCGGGCTCCGGGGCGTGCCTGGCTGGAGCTCTCCGTGGAGCCTGACGGGGCCGGGAGCCGCTACCGCCAGCGTGCCATCTTCTTCCCCAAAGGGCTCAGCGGAAGGCTGTACTGGCTGGCCGTGCTTCCCTTCCACAGCCTGATCTTCCCGGCCATGGCACGGAACATCACCACCGCTGCCCAAAAGATCGCGGATGCGGAGCACGCAGAGCAAAGCCCGTAGGATGTGTGGAGTTAAAACCGTTCCGCACGTCCCAGGAGGACACATGGCCCTGAGCGCAACCACCACCCTTCCGCACTCCGTCGACAACGTGGCAGCTGTCCTGGTGAACGAGGACTTCCAGCGCCACGTCAGCCAGCTCGTGGGCGGCTCACTGGAGTCCTTCACCGTGGAGGGAGACGTTGCCGGAGCCTTCAGCGCCACTTCCGTGCGGACCCTGCCCACCACCCGCCTCCCCGAGATCGCCCGTAAGTTCGTGGGTGAGCAGCTCAAGGTCACCCAGGTGGAAAACTGGGACGCTCCGGCTGCGGACGGCTCCCGCCAGAGCAACATCTCGCTGAAGATTTCCGGCGCACCCGTTGACGTCACCGCCGTGCAGCGGCTCGTGGCTGCCGACGGCGGCACCCGCGTTGAGCTTGAAGGCGCAGTAAAGTCCTCGGTGCCGTTCCTTGGCGGGAAGATTGCTGACGCCGCTGAGCCGATGGTGGCAAAGGCCCTGAACCTGCAGGCCAAGCAGGCACAGGCCTGGCTGGAAAGCCACTAACCCGTGGAACTGCCGGTTTTCGCCTCACTGGTCCTCATCATTGCGGGAGTCTGGTCCCTGGTGGTCTGGCCGCAGTTCCTGCGCCGGGTCATGAAGGATCCGCGCGCCCGGAACTCCGCTGGCAAGGCCACCAGGTTCCTGACCGTCCATGTGGTGCTGGTGAGCATCTCCATGGTGCTTGGCGCCGCCACTGCCGTCATCGGCGTCATGGCGATGGCCGGCTGAACGGGCCTGCCGGCAGTAACCGCACTGCAATCTTAAAGTGCATGATGTAAGGCCCTCGTCCCGTCGGGAGGAGGGCCTTTTGTTGTCCCAGGGAACCCCGAGGAGGGACTCCGGGCTCAGGCGGCCTGGTTGAGTGCGTCCTCCGCGGCAACCCAGGAAATCATGGCGCACTTGACCCGGGCCGCATAGCGGGCAACGCCTTCGAACGCCGCAGCGTCCCCCAGCAGGTCAGGATCCGCGGAGACTTTCCCGCGTGAGCGCAGGACTTCGCGGAAGCTGTCGATGGCCTGGTGCAGCTCCGCCACCGTCATGCCCTCGGCCAGTTCACTGAGCACCGATGCGGACGCCATGGAGATGGAGCAGCCCGCCCCGTCCCACGAAACCTGGGCCACTTTTCCGTCCTCGACGGCGACCCTCAGGGTGACTTCGTCCCCGCACACCGGGTTGAGCTGGTGCGACTGGCCGGTGTTCGCGCCCTCGGGCGCCGCTGTCCCCGCAAGGCCGCTGCCGTGCCGGGCCTTGGAATGGTCCAGGATGATCTGCTGGTACAGCTGGTCAAGGCTCATGGTGTTACCTTCGGTCTTCCCTGCTATGCGCGGAAATAGGCCCGCACGCCGGCGACGGCATCCAGGAACTGGTCGACGTCGTGCGTTGTGTTGTACAGGTAGGCGCTTGCCCTGGTGGTGGCCGTCAATCCCAGCCGGCGATGCAGGGGCTGGGCGCAGTGGTGGCCAACGCGCACGGCAATTCCCTTCGAGTCCAGGAACTGCCCCACGTCATGGGCATGGACACCCTCGACATCGAAGGCGGCAAGACCGATCCGTTCCTGTCCGGCGGCCGGACCCAGGACCCGGATCCCCGGGATGGACTCCAGTCCGGCAACCATGCGTTGGCCGAGCCCGGCTTCCCACTGGTGGATCCGGTCCAGGCCCGTTTCCGTGAGGTAGTTCGCCGCCGCCGCAAGAGCCACCGCCTGGGAAATCCTCTGCGTACCGGCTTCGAAGCGCTGGGGTGCGGGAAGGTACTCAGCCCGTTCCATGGTGACGGTGGTGATCATGGAGCCGCCGGTGAGGAAGGGCGGCAGGATGTCCAGCAGTTCCTGTTTCCCGTACAGCACCCCGATTCCTGTGGGGGCAAGCATCTTATGGCCGGAGAAGACAGCAAAGTCGACATCGAGTCCCTTGACGTCCAGAGGCAGGTGCGGGGCTGACTGGCACGCGTCCAGGACCACCAGCGCGCCGGCTTTCCGGGCCAGCCCGACAAGCTCTGCGACGGGGGTGATGGTCCCCAGGACATTTGAAGCGTGGGTGAACGCCAGCACCCGGGTACGGCTCCCGATGATGCCACCGGCCAGGTCCATGCGGAGTGATCCGGCGTCGTCGATGGGGATGTAGCGCAGGGTGGCGCCGGTGCGGAAGGCCAGTTCCTGCCAGGGAATCAGGTTGGCGTGGTGCTCCATTTCCGTCACCACAATTTCATCGCCCGGGTTCAGGGCAAGCTCTTTGAGCCCCGCGTCACCCCGGCCCTGGGCGGCCCACAAGCCGGCGTTGGACAAGGCATAGCTGATCAGGTTCAGGCCCTCGGTGGCGTTCGAGGTCCAGATGGTTTCCGCGTAGTCAGCGCCGATGAAGTCAGCGATGGTCTGCCGGGCATCCTCAAACACCTCGGTGGCCTCCACTGCGAGATGGTGGGCGCCACGGTGCACCGCGGCATTGCGCTGCTCATAGAATTCCTGCTCGGCTTCAATGACGCTCAGGGGGTTCTGGGAGGTGGCCCCGGAATCGAGGTAGACCAGCGGCTGGCCATTGACCAGCTGGTTCAGGACCGGGAAGTCATTGCGGATACGGAGGACCTCGGCGTTATCCATGACCGGCAGGGCGCGCTCCAGCGTGGGCGGCGTTGATACTACGGCCAAGACGTACTCCTTGAGATGCCAACCAGGACACTCAATTGTCCCACAGCACGGCTGTGGCGGCCGCCCGGGAGGGGCAGCCGCCACGTCCGCTCCGGGCTTCAGCCCCGCGGATTGGAGGGCCGGCGACGGCTGGGGGGAGAGTCTCGGTCTCAGAAGACTCTGACGTCGCCGGCCCCGTCTGGCCCGGTCACCGTGACCGGAAGCTTGCGAGACCTTGAACTTCTCAGGCGAGGGTTTGCGGCCTGTGTACCGGCCGCTTCCTTCACCTCTTTAAGTAAAGCCTGCGGGGCCCGGACGTACACGAGTAGGCAGTACTCGAATTCCATGACCGGGTACTACCGGGAACGGGGGCTGATACCCGGTAGGCATGCTTCCAACCGTGGGCGGGCGCCACGAGCAAACGCGGAAAGGGCAGGAGGACGCCCGGCTGCGTCCACTGGAGCAGCCTGGAGGCGTCGATGTCCGGGTGCCGGCTACTTGGGAAGTGCCGAGTCCAGCTCGTCCCGGCTGCGTACGCCCAGCTTCACGTAGGTGCGGTACAGGTGCCCCTCCACTGTCCTGACGGAGACCATCAGGCGCTGGGCGATCTCGCGGTCCGTGAGGCCCTGTACGGCGAGCTCAACGATGTCCTGTTCACGGCGGGTGAGATGGACCGCGGGGGCCGCCGCAATGAACCGGCCTTCCCGGAACCGCTCGCCGAGTTCGTGGTCACACTTCTCGCGCTGGGCGACTGCCTGCCTGGACCGCCGCCGCTCCCCTGCTTGGTCCAGCACCGTGCTGGCGCGGGCATAGGCCTCACGGGCGAGGTTGACGAAGCCGGATTCCTCCAGCGCCGCGGCAGTTTCCATCAGGGTATCCCCGTCAGCGGCCTCCCAGTCGGCGGCCAGCTTCAGCAGTGCAGCTGCCCAGCGGCCCTCCACGGCGCGGGCCGCGTTGTGCACCATGGGGATTACCGAGGCATCGCCCAGGTCCCAGCACAGGGACAGGAGCTCCAGCAGGGTGCCGGCCCTTGACGAGGCCTCCGTGGTGGTCACCAGGGTGTGCAGCGCCGCAAGGCCCTTGCCGTCGCGGGCCAGGTATTCTGAGGCGGCGGCACCGTAGGCGTCTGCCAGGAACTCATGGGCGGGGCCTCCTGCCACCGCGTCTTTGCAGTCCTGCTCCAGCCGCTTTGCCTGGGCAGTGTCGCCGAGCCGTGCGGCGACGTAGAAGCCGAGGGCCGAACCGAAGCGGAACAGCTGCAGTGGATCGCTAAGCCTGAGGGCTTCCACCGCGGGCAGTAGCAGCTGGTAGGCCCGCTCCATCCGGCCTTGCCGCAGCATTGAATAGCCGCGCAGCACCTGCAGGCTGCCGTTAAACGTCCCGGCTGCGGCAGCATGTCCTGCCGCATAGTTTTCGAGTTCCCGCTCGGCGGATTCCCACTCGCCCATGGCAAGGTAGTCAATGACCAGCCGCCCCAGGACGAACTCGGAGTAGAAGAACAGGTCGTCTTCCAGCGTCGGCAGCTCCGACGCGGCAAGGAGCGCGGAGTCCAGACCTTCCGAGGCCCGTCCGGCCGAGGCAAGGGCGTGCGCCAGGAGCGCCTCGCCGATGGCCTTCAAAGGTTCGCCGGCGTTTCCCGTGGAGCTGCGGTTCCTGATATCCGCAACACGGCTGCACAGCGCCTGCACGTTGACGTCCGCACCGGACTGCAGCAGCTGCAACAGCTCTTCCTGCCCCGTCCGTATTGCCTCCGGCAACCCTTGGCGGCGCTCCCGAACGTCCTCCGCCAGGTCAGCCAAAGGGCGGCCAGTCGCCTGGTGGGCTGAGGTCCACAGCAACAGGACCGACGTGCCGTGGGGGTCTTCGGCCAGCTGCAGCCAGCTGCCATCAAGCAGTGCGGCAGCTTCTGCGTAGGCGCCCTCGTTATACAGGGCGCGCGCTTGCACGGCGTGCCCAAGGTGGACAAGTCCAGGGTCCTGCACCTTGGCAGCAATGGACCGGGCGCTGTAGTTCCGGAAGCGGGCCAGTGCCTCGCGTGCGGCGTCCAGCATGTCGGCGTCGGACACCCGCAGGCCGCATTCAAGGGACCATTCCACAAACCGCAGCCGGCCTTCCCCGCGGAGGCTTGAAGGGTCCTGGTGCTCCCGGATTTTCTCCAGAAGCTGCAGGCTCCGGGACACGGAAATGGTGTTCCTGATGGCCTTTGCGAACAGCCCGTTCCAGATGGTGAGTTCGGAGGGGACGCCGGAGTTTTCGACAACCATCTGCTGGTCCAGCAGGGAGCGGACAACTGCCGCCCCGCAAATGTCTTCGATCACTTTCCGGCCCACGGGTCCGGCCAGTGCGATGAATTTCAGGGCTTCCTGTTCCTCCGCCCGCCGCCGGAGGTGATCCTTGGTGACCACGGCCGTAAGGCGTACACCGTCCGTCGGCAAGGAGCCCAGCAGGACCCAGATTCCGTTCCGTTTTGCCAGGATCCCGGACTCCGCGGCGTCATGCAGCAGGGCATCCAGGACGCGCGGGTTGCCTCCGGAGGCGCTCCAGACGGCGTCCACGGTGGCGTCAGGGACGGTGCCGTCCAGGACATGGGCAAGGACTTCCTCGATCTGTTCCCGGTTCAGCGGACGCAGGTCCACGCGTTCGGCCAGGCCGTCGTACCAGAGCTGGTCCAGCGGCTGTGGCAGGCCTGGCCGCGGCCTCGCCGCCGCCACCACTGTCGCCCAACCTGCTGAAATCAGCTCCGCCACCACGCCGGCAGAATCCTCGTCCAGGTAGTGCGCATCATCAACGATGAGCAGGACGGGCGCCCCGTTGCCGGCTTTCACTTCCTCGAAATAGCTCCACATGGACCGCAGGACGGCGACAGGAGAGACCGAATCCTCGGCGGTCAGGTCACCGGTGAATGGAGTCAGGACACCGAAAGGGACCGCAGCGAGGGCGGTACTGCCGTGCATCTGCAGCACATTCATTTCCCCGGTAAGACGCTCGGAAATGGCCTCAGTGAGGGAGGATTTTCCAATGCCGGGCCCCGCCATAATAAAAACAGCCTGGCTGGCACGGTTCCGGACAATGTTGCAGATCCGGTCAAGCGGCTCTTTCCGCCCCGTGAGGAAACGCTGCGCGGTGTTGGGCTTGTGCACGTTAGACGAGTCCAGTCAGATCACCCCTGGAAGTAACGCCGAGTTTGGTGAAGACCTGGTAGAGGTGGCCTTCCACGGTACGGACTGAGACGCCCATCTCCAGGGCGATGTCGCGGTTCGAAGCGCCGCGTCCTGCCAGCCGGGCAATCTGGCGTTCCCGGCTGGTCAGCAGCGGGCTTCCGCTGCTGGGCACGATGGGAAGGTTGGCCACGGTGGCGGCCAGGATATCGAGCCGGGCCTGGGCTGTCCGTGCCGTGAGCGAGTCGCCGTCCTGGCGTGCGAAATCCACGGCCAGGGCCATGCACCTTGCTTCCACGGCATCCAGCTCCAGGGTGGCGGCAAGCTCGCCGCCCGCGAGGAGGGTCTTGGCGTCCTTGGTCCTGGTGCCGACGGCGATCAGCCGGGAGATCTCTGCCAGCGGACCCTGGCGGTGGCCCGCAATCTCCTCCAGCAGGCGGAAGTCCGCGTCACTGCCGTTCACGGTGGCCGCGAGAAGGTTGATCCCGGCCAGGGTGAAGCGCCCTGCCTCCATGTCCCTGCGGGCGGACTGTTTGAGCCCGGCAACGGCGTCGGGATCGCCCAGCCAGCGGCCCGCCACAAGGGCGCAGAATTCCGCCATGCTCCCGGCAATGAAGCTGGAGTTTCCGGACGTCCTCTGAAGTTTGCCCAGGTATTTGCGTGCCTGCGCGGCATTGCCGGTCTGGGCATGGGCCAGTGCAATGGCTGCGTAGGCGCAGCGGAGTGCCGCCTGGACAGGTTGGAGCTCCAGCTGTGCTGCCGCGGAGATCAGGGGGTCCAAGGCAGCGGCGCCACGGCCCGAATAGACATAGGCGATGCCGGCCGCAAGCTCCGTCGCGGCGCTCCGGAAGGGAAGGCTGTGCGGTTCGTCCGTGGCCTGCGGACCCAGGAGGTCGATGCACCGCCGCCACTGCCCCGCGGTCAGCAGCACCAGATAGGCTTCCTTGGTGTACCGTTCGCGCAGGCCGACGATATGGGAGGCGTCACTGATCTGGCCTCCCAGCTGCCGCATGACGCTGAGCGCATCCATTTCCCGCCCTGTCATGGCCAGCGCGGTCATCAGCAGGATGGCTGCATTCATACGGTGCCCGGTATCCGGATTCACAGCCGGATCCGAGGCTTTTTCAAGGGCCGGGATGATGGCGGCGTAGTCGCCCACGAAGGCCCGGTATTCGAACTCGCTCAGTGCCACGCGGTTGGCCGCCGCAGCAGCAGGCTCAGGCCACGCCGTGCGGCTCGGCGCCTGCTCAAGGCGCTGCCGGGCTTTCGCAAGCAGGTCCGGCACCTTGGCAGCTGCTTCCGGAAGCCACATCATGACGTGTGACTTGGCGGCTATGACGTGGGAGTACTCCTCAACATCGAGGCCGTCAAGCTCAGGCTCCGAGATGTCATCAAGTGCGGCCATGGCCTGGACGGGCATGTCCAGCTGGAGGTAGGCGGCGGCTTTCTGGCGCTGGCCGGCCACCCATTCCCTGTCCGTCCGGCGAAGCATCTCCGCGTAGGTCAGGGCGAACCGCGGGTCGAACAGCTGGACGGCAGCGTCGGCAGCCGCGAGTGCAAGGGCGGGACTCAGGTCCGCCTCGCACTCGTGGGTCCAGGCGGCGAAAGCCATCAGTTCCTCAACCGTCATCCCGCCAGGATCGGGTTCCGTGCCGCCCAGGAGCACGCTCCGCAGCTCCCTGCGCCGGGCTATGCTCAGCCAGGTGCGAACCACATCCCCAATGTACTTTTCGCGCAACGACACCCAGCGGTGGTCTGAGGCGTCGATCTCCAGCAACCCGCCGTCTTCCATGTCCGCCACAACTTCGGCGCTGTAGATGGCAGTAAGCCTTGAGAGTTCCACCCGGCGCGCGCAGGACAGCATCTCGATGACTTCCCGGGTTTCGGGCGTCTCCCTGGACCAGCGGGAGCGGACGATGTCGTCGAGGCTGGCCGCGCCATCGAGCACCACTTTGTCCCGCAGCGTCCAGACGGAGTCGGACAGGACGAGGTTCCCGGACAGCTGCTGTTCGGTGACGAGCGCCTTCAGCAACAGCGGGTTGCCGCCCACCATGTGGTGGTAGGTGCCCACCAGGGATGCCGACACCCGGTGGCCCAGGAGGGACAACAGGACCTGGCGGGTCTGCAGCTCGTTGAGGTTGCTGAGCCGGACTTCAGCGAGGCGCCGGTCCGTCAGCAGCCAGTGGAAGTCCGCCGGCAGGTCACTGATCTTGGGCGCCACGGCAATGATCTTCGCCGTGCCGGTCAGGAGTACGTTCAGCAGTACCCCCGCGCTCATCTCGTCAATGCTTCCGCAGGTGTCCAGGGTGATCACGCAGGGGCGGCCGGCCGCATCGCTGCGGATCAGGGAGGTGATGCCGCGCAGTATTGCCGTGGGAGAGCCCATGTAGGCCTGCGGAAGCCGTGCGAGGAGGAAGGAAAGGCAGCCGTACGGCGTGCTGGAACCGGCCGGACCGCTGCGGAGTTGCAGCGACCACACGTCCGGGCCCAGGTCCATGACCGCTGCCCGGGCCAGCGAGGACTTCCCCACGCCGCGTCCCCCGGTGATCACCACGCCGAGGGAATCGGCGCTGGTGAGGGCCGTGCGGACCGATTCGAGGTTTGCGCCCCGGGCAGGGGCAGACCACAGCTGACCCTCCCGCTTGCCGGAGGCATCCCTGTTCAGCCCAACGTCGTGGGGTGTTGACCCACGTCCCCAGCTGAGTGGCTCGATTGACATGAACTTTTCCCCTACATCCCCGCGATAGCGGGATGTAGCCCCATTGCTCCCCCGCATAGGAAGAAGACTACCCCGGTGCACAGACAACGAGACAGGGCAAAGGGCCTTTAAGTTTTCATGTTGCTAGCGTTCGGACTTCGCGGGGTGGAACTTCTGCTGCGCCGCGGTCAGGCCATCACGGACCAGGATCTCCACTGCGTCCGCTGCTTCGTCCAGTAGGAAGGGGAGTTCCTTGAGCTCGGCAGTGCCGAAGTCACGCAGGACATAGTCGGCCGTTTCCATGCGCCCGGGCGGCCGCCCCACCCCTACCCTGACGCGGAGGTAGTCCTTGGTGGCCAAGGCCTTGGAGATGTCCCGCAGCCCGTTGTGGCCGCCCTCTCCCCCGCCGATCTTGAGCTTTACCGTATTAAACGGAATGTCGATTTCGTCATGGACTGCCACCACATGGTCAGGGGCAATGCCATAGAAGTTCGCCAGCGCGGCGGCAGGGCCGCCGGAAACATTCATGTAGCTCATCGGTTTTGCCAGCACCACGCGTGGTCCGCCAATGCCCAGGCGTCCTTCGAGCACCTGGGCGCGGGCCTTGTGGCTCTTGAAACCGGCACCCATCCGGCCGGCGAGTTCGTCGAGCACCATCTGGCCAACATTGTGCCTGTTGCCTTGGTACTGCGCTCCCGGGTTTCCGAGGCCAATGATGAGCCAGGTATCAGTCATGAATCAATCCTAGGGTGGGGGTTTGCCGCGCCCGGCACCGGTGAAGGGCACTAGACATGCCAGTGGCCGGACCCCCACAGGGATCCGGCCACTGGCGGGGAACGAGGCTGATTACTCGGCTGCTGCTTCCTCGGAGACTGCAGTAGCCTCTTCGGTGCCCTCGCCGGCTTCTTCTTCGGCGATCTCGATAGCTTCCGAGATGTTCACCACGAGAGCCTCGGGGTCGGTGAGCAGAACGGAGCCCTTCGGCAGCACCAGGTCGGAAGCGTGGATGTGCTCGCCGGCTGCGCGGCCTTCGATGCTGACCTCAACGGACTCCGGCAGGTGGGTGGCCTCGGCCTCGAGGGACACGACGGTGAGCTCGAGGTTGTGCACGGTGCCGGGTGCGGTTTCGCCGGAAACGTGGACGGCAACGTCAACCGTGACCTTTTCGCCCTGGCGGACGGTCAGGAGGTCGATGTGCTCGATGATCTGCTTGATGGGATCGCGCTGGACGTCCTTCACCAGGGCCAGGTGGCCTTCACCGTTGATGTCCAGGGACAGCAGGGCGTTGGCGGTGCGGACAGCCAGGGTGGTGGCCTTCGCCGGCAGGGTGATGTGGATGGGGTCTGCGCCGTGGCCGTAGATGACAGCGGGGATGAGGTTGGCCATCCGCGCGCGGCGGGCGTAGCCCTTGCCGAATTCGGTGCGTACTTCTGCTGCGAGCTTCTGCTCAGACATGGAAATCTCCTTGAAAACTAAACGGTGTTCAGCAAGGGCGGAGGTCTGTCGCGACCTTCAACGCCAGGCGGCCGGAGCCATGCCCATCTTCGAAGGGAGATTCAGACCCAGTCGATAACGGAGACCTGCGCTCCGGTGACCGTGAACGGTGACCGGCGCTCTCCCTCGCCAAGGTATCGCTGACAAGCCTACCAGCGCCGGTCACGTTTACTGAAAACGGGACCGGCGCCGCGGCGGGCCTGCCTTAGGCGTTGCCGTCGAAGAGGCTGGTGACCGAGCCGTCGTCGAAGACCTCACGAACGGCCCGGGCGATCAACGGCGCGATGGAGAGCACGGTCAGCTGGGGGAACCGCTGGGATCCGGTGAGCGGAAGGGTGTTGGTGACCACTACCTCGCGGGCGCCCGACTCCGAGAGGCGCTTGGCGGCGGGATCGGAGAAGACCGCGTGGGTGGCCGCGATGATGACATCCTTGGCACCGGCGTTCTTCAGCACCTGGACGGCACCGGAAATGGTTCCGCCGGTGTCGATCATGTCGTCGATCAGGACGCAGGTGCGGCCCTCGATCTGGCCCACCACCGTCTTGGAAACGGCCTGGTTGGGCACGGTGAGGTCTCGCATCTTATGCACGAACGCGAGCGGTGCGCCGCCCAGCCGCTCTGCCCACTGCTCCGCCACCCGGACGCGTCCGGTGTCCGGGGAGACAACGGTGACGTTCTCGGCGTCCACCCGGGTGCGGATGTAGTCGGCGAGCAGCGGGATGGCCATGAGGTGGTCCACCGGGCCGTCGAAGAAGCCCTGGATCTGCGAGGTGTGCAGGTCCACGCTCATGATGCGGTCCGCGCCTGCCGTCTTGTACAGGTCCGCAACCAGCCGGGCGGAGATGGGTTCGCGGCCGCGCCCCTTCTTGTCCTGGCGGGCGTAGGGATAGAACGGCGAGACCACCGTGATGCGCTTGGCGGAGGCGCGCTTCAGCGAATCGATCATGATCAGCTGTTCCATCAGCCAGTTGTTCAGCGGTGCCGGGTGGGCCTGGATGACAAAGGCATCGGTGCCGCGGACACTCTCGCCGGCGCGGACGTAGATCTCGCCGTTGGCGAAGTCGTACGCGTCCACCGGCAGCAGCTCGGTACCCAGTTCCTTGGCGATTTCCCGGGCCAGCTCGGGGTGGGCCCGCCCGGTGGCGAGCACCAGCTTCTTTTCGCCGCGCGCCGTAATTTCGCTCATGGTTGGTTGCCCTCTTCTGTAGATGCCGGGGTACTTGAGGAATCTTTGGTGGCTGCCTGGGCCAGTTCAGCGGAGCGGGTTCCGGGGCGGTTCGCCGCCACCCACCCCTCGGTGTTGCGCTGCGCCGCAACGGTCAGCACGAGCGCTCCCGCGGGCACGTCCTTGCGGATCACCGCGCCGGCGCCGCTGTAGGCGCCGTCCCCCACGGTGACCGGGGCAACGAAGACTGTGTTGGAACCCGTGCGGACGCCCGAGCCGATGACCGTGCGGTGCTTCTTCTCGCCGTCGTAATTGGCCGTGATGTTTCCGCAGCCGATGTTGGTGTCCTCGCCGATTTCGGCGTCACCGGCGTATCCGAGGTGCGACAGCTTGGAGCCGCGGCCGATGGTCACATTCTTGGTTTCGTAGAAGGCGCCGATCTTGCCGGTCTCACCCAGCACCGTGCCGGGGCGAAGGTAGGTGAAGGGCCCGACGGCGGCCCGGGCGCCGATGACAGCCCCGGAACCATGGGTGCGGGTCACCGTGGCGCCCTCGCCGATGGTGACGTCCGTCAGGGTGGTATCAGGTCCGACGACGGCGTCCCTCGCCACGGTGGTGGCGCCGTGAAGCTGCGTGTTGGGCAGGATGCGGACATCCTCGTCCAGGGTCACCGATGAGTCGATCCAGGTGGTGGCGGGGTCCACGACCGTGACGCCGGAACGCATCCAGGCCTCCACGGTGCGGCGGTTCAGCTCGGCGCCAAGGGCGGAGAGCTGGACGCGGTCGTTGGCGCCCTCCACCTGCCAGCGGTCCGCAGTGACGACGGCGGCAACCCGGCCGCCCGCCTGCCGGGCCAGGCCCAGCACGTCTGTCAGGTACTTTTCACCCTGTGAATTATCCGTGGTCACGTGGGCCAGGGCGTCGCGGAGCACTGCTGCGTCGAAGGCGTAAATGCCGGAATTGACCTCCCGGATGAGACGCTCTGCCTCTGAGGAGTCCTTGTGCTCACGGATGCCGGTGACCGTTCCATCCTCCCCGCGGAGGATCCTGCCGTAGCCGGTGGCGTCGTCCAGGACGGCCGTCAGCACGGTCACGGCGTTGGACTCGCGCTCGTGGGTGGCCACGAGTTCCGCAAGCAGTTCCCCGGTGAGCAGCGGCACGTCGCCGTAGGTCACCACCACGGTGCCCGTCAGGTGCTGGTCGGCGTCGAGGGCCTGGAGGGCGACTTCCACGGCACGGCCGGTGCCCGGGATGTCGTCCTGGTCCACGATCACGGCCGCCGGATCCACGTCCGCGAGGTGGCCTGCCACCAGGTCGCGTTCATGGCGGACCACGATGGCCAGCTGGCGGGGGTTGACGCTGCGGGCCGCCAGCAGTGCGTGGCCCACCATGGACCTGCCGCCGATCTCATGCAAAATCTTGGGGGTACGCGACTTCATCCGGGTACCGGCGCCTGCCGCCAGGACGATTACTGCGGCCGGGCCGGTGTTCTCGGGGATCACGTACGGGCTCTCCTTGCTTGGTTACGCTGGCGCTGACGGTGACCGGCCGAAGTGCGGGCGGCACCGAATGTCATCCTACTGAACGCTCCACGCGCAGCAGTTCCGCCCATAGGATTCGAACCTATACTCCACGGCTCCAAAGGCCGGGGTGCTGCCATTACACCAGAGCGGACCGTGCCGTGGCGCGCGGCCGGGCACAAGTAGTTATTTTGCCACGGGTTAGAGGCGCTGCGCGACACGGGACGGTCCCGCCGGCCTAACCCTCCGGTTTCGCGTCCCGCGGTCCGCCCGCCGTCGCGCTGCAGTCATGCCCGTGACCGGTGGTGCATGATGGAAATGTGAGCAACAACCCTCCGCGGACACGCATGACCGGCCTGCAGCGGCGGAGCCAGCTAATCGACGTCGGACGCGGACTTTTCGCCGCCAGGGGCCTTGACGGGACCACCATCGAGGAAATCGCGGCGTGCGCCGGGGTGTCCAAGCCGGTGATCTACGAGCACTTCGGTTCCAAGGAAGGCCTGTACACCCAGGTGGTGGACCACGAGTTCCGGCTCCTCCTCGACGCCATCAACGCCGCGCTGACCGAGGAGGCAAAACCGAGGGTCCTGGTAGAACGGGCCGCCCTCGCACTGCTGACCTACATCGAGGACCGCACGGAAGGGTTCCGGATCCTGATGCGGGACGCACCGCCGTCGCAGCCTGAGGGCGCCTTCTCCACCCTGCTCTCCCACGTCACCGCCCGCGTTGAGCACATCCTCTCCGACGAATTCTCCCGCCGTGGCCTCAGCGGCGAGGACGGCGCCATGTACGCCCAGATGCTCGTGGGAATGGTGGCCATGACCGGCCAATGGTGGCAGGACAGCCGCCAGCCGGACAAACACACCGTCGCCGCGCACCTGGTCAACCTCGCCTGGAACGGCCTGACCGGCCTCAAAAGGGACCCGGAGCTTATGTCCGAGGGGTGAGATTGTTGTCACCTACGCGGTGCGGTTACCTTCGCGGCGCCACCGTTCCGGTCACCTTCACGGTGCAGGAGACCTTCGCCGTCGCTTAGACACAGCGCATAGGTGACGTTACGGTCGCTGGGCGACCTCCACGCCACGATGCGCCGCGATGCGCGACTACACGAAGGCCCCCCGCACCGCTAGTGCGCACGTTTCGTCCAGCGAAGGGTCCCCATTCGAGGGTGTGAGTTGCATCCGCGTTGCCTCCCGCCCCACCTGCCGAAGGTTCCGTTCGGGAGTCGCCCCGCACCCACCCCCCTCATCCACCTGCCGAAGGTTCCGGGCGGGTTGCCTGCTCTTCCCGGCGGCAAGGTGACGTAGCCTCGCCGGAGACGGTCCTTCGAAAAGGAGCGCATCGCGGGACATCGGAGCGTGGAGGTCGCCCAGCGACCGGAGCGCTCCCTATGTCCTGTGTCTAAGCGACGTCGAAGGGCCGCCTCCGGCGCCCAAGCCAGGCACGAGCAACGGAGAGAACGGTTACTCGCCGAGGACCTCGAGTGCCTCTAGCCATTCGAGCTCGAGGGCTTCGCGTTCCCCTGCGAGGTCCTTGAGTTTCTTGTTCTGTTCGGCCAGGGCGTCGAAGTCCGACTGTTCGGTGCTCTTGACCATCTGGTCGTGGACTTTCTTCTCCTGCTGTTCGAGCTTGCCCAGCTGGCGCTCGATGCGGTTCTTGGCTTTGCGGGCGTCGCGCTTTTCAGCCTCCGAGGCGCCGGAGGGAGCAGCGGCGGCCGGCGCGGACCCGGCGCTGGTGACGGGGTTGCCGCCGCCGGTCACAGTGGACCCTGCCAGAGCGGATTCGCGCAGCTCAAGGTACTGGTCAACGCCGCCGGGCAGGCCGCGGAGCTTTCCGTCTCCGAGGAGCGCCATCTGGTGGTCTGTGACGCGCTCCAGGAGGTACCGGTCGTGGCTGACAACCACCAGGGTTCCCGGCCAGCCGTCCAGCACGTCTTCCACGGCGGCGAGGGTGTCCGTGTCCAGGTCGTTGGTGGGTTCGTCCAGCATCAGGACGTTGGGTTCCCCCACCAGCAGCCGCAGGAGCTGCAGGCGGCGCCGCTCCCCTCCGGAGAGGTCCCTGACCGGGGTCCACTGCTTCTCATTGGTGAAACCAAGCTGTTCCACCAGCTGGCCGGCGCTGAATTCCTTGCCGCCAACATTAAAGGAACGCTTTTCGCGCTCGATGACCTCGATCACGCGAAGGTCCGCGACGTCGTCGAGCTCCTTGACCTCCTGGCTGAGGACCGCGGTGACCACGGTCTTGCCCCGCTTGACCTTCCCGGCGTCGGGGGTGATCTGTCCGTTGAGGAGTTTCAGCAGGGTGGTTTTGCCGGCGCCGTTGACGCCCACCAGTCCCAGGCGTTCGCCGGGGGCCAGCCGCAGGGTGATGTTGTCGAAGAGCTTCCGCCCGTCCTCGGCGCCCTGGAAGTCCAGGGAGACGTTTTCCAGGTCCAGCACATCCTTGCCCTGGCGTGCGGTGGCCATCTTGCTGAGGGCCATCGAGTCGCGCGGGGCGGGCACGTCGGCGATGAGGGCGTTGGCGGCCTCGATGCGGAACTTCGGCTTTGCCGTCCGGGCGGGAGCGCCGCGGCGGAGCCAGGCCAGTTCCTTCTTGACCAGCTGCTGCCGCTTGCCTTCCATGACCGATGCGGAGCGGTCACGCTCGGCGCGCGCAAGCACGTAGGCCGCGTAGCCGCCTTCGAAGGGGTCAACGATGCCGTCGTGGACTTCCCAGGTCTTGTTGCAGACTTCGTCGAGGAACCACCGGTCGTGGGTGACCACCAGGAATGCACCCTGGTTGGCACGCCACCGGGTCTTCAGGTGCCGGGACAGCCACGCCACGCCCTCGACGTCGAGGTGGTTGGTCGGCTCATCGAGCATGATGACGTCGTGGTCCTCGATCAGGAGCTTGGCCAGGGCCACGCGCCGCTTCTGCCCGCCGGAGAGCGCGTGGACGTTTGCGTGCCAGTCGACGTCGGAGACCAGCCCGCCCATGACTTCGCGAATCTGGGGATTGCGGGCCCATTCGTAGTCCGCCTGGTCCCCCACGATCGCCGCACCCACCGTCAGGTCGCCGTCGAGCACGTCGCTTTGGTCCAGGTAACCCACGTTGACGTCGCCCCGCTTGGTGACGCGGCCGGAATCAGGGGTGGCGCGCAGGGCCAGCAGGCGCATCAACGTGGACTTGCCGTCACCGTTGCGGCCTACCATGCCGATCCTGTCACCCTCCTCAAGTCCCAGGGTGATGCCGTCCAGGACGGTGCGGGTCGCGTAGGAGACCGTCAGGTTCTCGCCGCCAAGAAGGTGTGCCACAAGGAACTGCTTTCTGCTGCTGAGGGAGGGACTGTAAAACTAGAGGTGGGTGTCGGAGATGATGCGCGCGCCCGGCACCGGGCCGTGGACAGCGAGGGCTGTCAGGCCGTAATGCCGCAGGTCGGTGGCCAGGCCTTCCGCCGCCACCGAGTCGTCGGCCAGGAGGGCCACGGTGGGCCCCGATCCCGAGACGATCCCCGCGATGGCTCCGTGCGATTCCCCGATACCCAGCGTATCGCGCAGGGCGGGCGCCAGTTCAATGGATGCCCGCTGGAGGTCATTGACCAGGACCCGGCCCAGTGCTTCGGCGTCTCCGCCGCGGAGGGCGGTGAGGATCTTGGGATCAACCCCGGTGGGTTCGGCCGCCTGGATGCCGCCGGCTTCCCTGATGCGGTCCAGGGTCCTGTAGACCTCAGGAGTGGGAAGGCCGTAATCTGCCGTGACGAGGACCCAGTGGGTCTGTGCCTTCGCCAGCGCCGGCGAAAGTTCGTCGCCCACCCCCAGCCCTACCGCCGTGCCGCCCAGGAGGGAAAACGGGACGTCGGCGCCCAGTTCCGCGGCAAGGTGCGCGAGTTCTTCCCGGGACAGGCCGCTGTTCCACAGTGCGTCGCACGCCAGGAGGGTTGCGGCAGCATCAGCCGATCCGCCGCCCATGCCGCCGGCCACGGGCACCCGCTTGGTGATCTCCAGGTGGACCCCGGTAGGGCGTTCGGAAACGTCCGCCATGATGGCTGCGGCCCTGTAGGCCAGGTTGTTCCCGTCCAGGGGGATGTCGGCGGCATCAAGGTCAACGGTGCTCGCCCGGCTCAGGCTGACGGTGATCCCGGGCGCCTCGGTGCTGGTGGCCGCGACTTCCTCGTACAGGGACACAGCGAGGTACACGCTCGCGACGGAGTGGTAGCCGTCGGGGCGGAGCGGTCCTACCTCGAGGGAGACATTGACTTTGCCGGGTGCTTTGACGCGGACTGTCCTGGCGGCGAACCGGCCTGGCAGGGCGTTCAAGCCGGCGCCTGCTTGGCTTCTGCGATTCTGGCAAAGGCCCGGATATCTATGACCTCACCCCTGGCAGTGGGATCGACGCCCGCAGCAACCAGGCAGCGCTCGGCTTCCGGTGCCCCGCCTGCCCACCCGGCAAGGGCAGCCCTCAGGGTTTTGCGGCGCTGGGCGAAGGCGGCGTCCACCACGGCGAAGACCTGTTCGCGGGTTGCAGTGGTGGCGGGGGGCTCGCGGCGGGTAAACGCCACCAGCCCGGAGTGGATCTTCGGTGCAGGCCAGAAGACGTTCATTCCAATGACGCCGGCTTTGCGCATTTGGCTGTACCAGGCGGCTTTGACGGACGGCACACCGTAGGTCTTGGATCCGGGGCCGGCGGCGAGCCGGTCAGCCACCTCGTCCTGGACCATCACCAGCCCGTGCTGAAGGCTGGGGAAATGCTGCAGCAGGTGGAGCACCACCGGGACCGCGACGTTGTAGGGCAGGTTGGCCACCAGCGCGGTGGGCTGCACGGGGAGCTCCGTAACTTTCATGGCATCGGCGTGCACCAGGTGGAACCGTGCAGCAGCAGACGGCCGCCACTCCTTGACCGTCGCCGGGAGCTTGGCGGCCAGCACGGGGTCGATTTCCACTGCCACCACGGACGCTGCGGCATCGAGCAGTCCGAGGGTCAGGGAACCCAGCCCCGGGCCCACCTCCAGCACCGTCTCGTCAGGTCCAACGTCTGCGGCGGCCACGATCCTGCGAATGGTGTTTCCGTCAATCACAAAGTTCTGGCCGAGGGTCTTGGTGGGGCGGATTCCGATCTCCTCCGCGAGCCGGCGTATGTCGGATGCACCAAAGAGCGGTGCGGGCGCGGGGATTGGTTCAGTCACCTAGGTATCCTATCCCGCGCGGCACATCCGCCCCGCAGGGAGAAACAGGCGCCATAAACAGCCTGAATAAACGGCTGCGGCCGGGCACGGAGGTCCGTGCCCGGCCGCAGCGCCCTGACGGGCACGCAATCGTGGGGGTCAGCTGGTGGCAGCCCAGCCGCAACCCCACGGCTGAAGGCCGCGCTGCGCGTACACGCGGTTGGCAATGTCGATCTGCTGGGCCTTGGTGGCAAGGCTGGCGTTGGGGGCGTAGGCCCCGCCGCCGGCGCCGATCCAGGTCCGGATGTCGAACTGGAGGCCGCCATAGTAGCCGTTACCGGAGTTGATGCTCCAGTTTCCGGTGGACTCGCACTGGGCGATCTTGTCCCACATAGCTTCGTTCATCATGGCCGGAGCAGCGGCACCGGTGTTGGCACCCGCACCTGCGGGGGTCGCGGCCTTTGCCGCGGGGGCCGCCTGGGCAACAGGCTTCGGCTTGGTGCCAACGGTGACCTTCTCCGGCACGGGCTGGACGGCTACTGTTTCCGATACCAGGGTGCGCGAGGCTTCGCGGCCGTCCACCAGCACGAGCTTGTAGGTTTTCTCGAGCTTGCCTGCGGCGCCCTTCTGGGTAACTTCCTTCTCCCCCTTGAGCAGCTCGCCGCTCTCGCTCGTGACGGTCTCGAACGGAACGTCCTCGGTGGAGACTGCGGTCTGGCCGGTGTCAACGCGTGACACCTTGATCACCATGTTGTTGACCACATGGGCGTTGACCGGCTGCGAGGAGCGGTCGTTGGCACCCAGGACCAGGCCGGCGTCTTCGAGGACCTTGCCCACGGTCGATGCCGTGGTGGTGGCGGTGTCCACCTTGCCGTCCGCAACGAGGCTGACGGTCTTGGGGGTGGAGATGGAGACGTAGGACCCGGCGATGGACAGCTGGGCGTCCTTGGGGGCGGAAACCGACGAAGCGCTGGCGACGCCGAGTTCAGTGACCAGGCCGGCGACGTCCTGGGCCGTGGTGTTGACCGTCTTCTCGGAGCCGTCGAGGCTGACCTTGACTTCCTTCGCCTTGTTGACGTTGATCACGGTGCCGTTCTGGACCGAGGCATCAACCGACGGCGACACGCGGTCAGCAGGGTTCAGCTCCAGGTTGGCGCTCTTGACCACCTGCCCCACGGTTCCGCCGAACGTCTGCACGGACGAGACCTTCCCATCGACGTTGAGCGTGATGGTTTTGTTATTGCCCACGAAGGCTACGAGGCCCACCACGAGCGCGCACAGCACCAGAAGCTGGGCACCAACCTTGACGAAGCTGAACTTGCCGTCCGATGTGAAGAACTTGCTCACGTTTGCCCGTAACTTTAGGTCCTTCCGGGCACGGGGAAATCGCGCAATAAAAGGCCCGGCACCGCCAGCAAAGGCAGTCCGGGCACCGTTGCGCCGCCACACTCCGCGCAACGGGCAAGCCGGGACGGAGCCCAGCAATCCTGCTGCAGAAAGAAGTGAAATTACCCGTTGGCCTTCCCCGACCCCGGCTAATAAATGTCCACTGTAACCGTAGCGTTATAAAGCCGCCAAGAAATGTGCATACCGAGTATTCATAATGTAACGCCCGGACATCGGACTCTCAATCCCAGCTTCCGTATGCCTTCACGGTATTGGCCGCGATTCCGGCGCACAGACCAGCCAGGTCAGTTCCTGTCAATTCGGCCATCGCCCGGACCGTGTAAGGGACCATGTAGCTGGCATTTGGCCGGCCCCGGTGCGGGTGCGGCGTAAGGAACGGCGCATCGGTTTCCACCAGGACCAGCTCGGGGTCAGCCACCGCGAGCGCAGCACGCAGGTTGGCGGCGTTGCGGAAGGTCAGGGTTCCGGCAAAGGACATCCACCACCCCTCCTCGTTGCAGGTTCTTGCCAGGTCCTCATCACCGGAGAAACAGTGGAAGACCACGCGTTCCGGTGCCCCTTCTTCCCGGAGCACCTGGACGACGTCGTCGTGCGCGTCCCGGTCGTGGATCTGGAGCGTCAGGTCCAGGCGTTTGGCGATGTCGATGTGGCGGCGGAAGGAGTGCCGCTGGTGCGCCAGTCCTTCTCCTTCGGTGCGGTAAAAGTCCAGGCCGGTCTCGCCGATGGCCCGGATCCGCGGGTGGGCAGCCAGCTGTTCAATTTCTGCCAGCGCCTCCTCCAGCTGGCCGCGGGCGGCGTAGCGGGGGGCGTCATTGGGATGCAACGCCACGGCCCCCAACAGCCGCCGGTCCAGGTCCACGGCCTGGACGGTAAACCGTGACGACTCAAGGTCGCAGCCCACCTGCACCGCACCCTGGACACCCACGGCGGCGGCCGCATCCAGCGCTGCGGATATTCCAACGGGAGCCTTGCCATCCGGGAAGTCAAGGTGCGTGTGGTTGTCCATGACCGGCACCGGCAGGGGCTCGGGAGCGGGCGGGAAGGCTTTCTGCCGGGAACTGCGCGGCTCCTGCGCGTCATCGGCAGCAGGGTCCTGGTAAGCGGCAGGAGGAAGCGAAGTGCACATCCATCCAGCCTAGCTGCGGAACCCTTCCCCAATTTTGTCGGAACTCTCTGTCAGCTGCGGCAGTTGTGTTAGTAGTCTGGTACGAACACATGCGAACGCCCACCGCCGGGCGACGGCAGGCTTGTTGTCCCGTCCAGGTGAAACCCCGGGCTGAAAGGTTGCCGATGGAATCCCACCGACGCACTGCCAACGATGTGAGCGCTGCGAACCGCACCCTGGCGGGGCTCGCTGATCCCGTCAGCCACCTGAACGGGCACCGCCCGGCCGCCATGGACGCAGAGGGTTTCCATGCGGCAACGCAGCGCATCCTCTCGTCTGTCAATACCGTCATCGATGGGAAATCCGACGCCGCCAAGCTGGCGCTGACCGTCCTGCTGGCCCAGGGGCACTTGCTGCTCGAAGACGTGCCCGGGGTCGGGAAAACACTCCTCGCGAAGACCCTTGCCCGCACCATCGACTGCACCGTCAACCGGATCCAGTTCACCCCCGACCTGCTGCCGTCCGACGTGACGGGTGTGTCCATCTACAACCAGTCCTCCCGGCTCTTCGAGTTCCGGCCCGGCGCGGTCTTTGCCAACATTGTTATTGGCGACGAAATCAACCGGGCCTCCGCAAAGACCCAATCGGCGCTGCTCGAATGCATGGAAGAGCACCAGGTCACGGTTGACGGCACCTCGTACCGGCTCGACGAGCCGTTCATGGTGGTGGCCACCCAGAACCCCATCGAAATGGAAGGGACCTATCCGTTGCCCGAGGCGCAACGGGACCGGTTCATGGCCCGGATCTCCATGGGTTACCCGGACAAGGACGCCGAAATTGAGATGCTCGAAACGCACCAGGCCACCTCGCCACTGACCAAGGTCTCCGCGGTGGTCACTTCGGCGGAGGTGGCCGCCATGATCACCACCGTGCAACAGGTCTACGTGTCCAAGGCCGTCAAGGAGTACACGGTATCGCTGGGCAGGGCCACCAGGGAAAGTCCGCTGCTGCGGCTCGGCGCCAGCCCCCGGTCCCTGCTGCAGCTGCTGCGGGCAGCGAAAGCCACCGCTGCCCTGGACGCCCGGGACTTCGTCCTGCCGGACGACGTCGTCCACGTTGCCGAAGCCGTCCTGGCGCACCGGATCATCCTGGACCGCAAGGCTGCAGGGTCCGGGGAAACCCCGCACAGCGTCCTGAGGGGCATCCTGTCCCACCTGCCTGTCACTTCGGAGACTGCCGGAACCGGCACCCGGAATGCGGCACCTGCCGGCAGGACGGCGGCCCCGGTCACCGGCCTGAGCAGGAACAAGTAGGAAAACCCATGGCGCTGCCGGACAGGCTACCGCGGCACCTCTTCACCCACCGCGGCTGGGGCATGATCGCCGCCGGCGGGGTCGCAGTGGGCGCCGCATACGTTATGGGCCGCAGGGACCTGCTGACGTTGGCGGTACTGCTGATCGTCCTCCCCCTGGTTTCCCTCGCCGGGATCCGGCTGGTCAAGCCCCGGTTCCAGGTGTACCGGGAGTTCACTCCATCTCCCGTGGAAACGTCCGCACCCACAAGCGTGCGGCTCGCGGTGGCACGGACGGGCAGCGGCAGCGGAAGCGCCACCATGGAGGAGCGGCTGCCTGCCCGGTTCGGCGAATCGCCGGCTTTCCGGTTCCCTTCACGGTCAGCCGCCGGGGGCACCAGCCGGTATGAATACCATCTCCGTTCGGCCCAGCGCGGCCAGTTCCTCATCGGCCCGGTGACAGCCGAATTCACGGATCCGTTTGGCCTGTCACTGCACCGGCAGGCAATAGACGACGGCGACATCCTCACCGTGACGCCCGCCGCCGTCGTCCTTCCCCTCACTGGACTGGCCGGCGCGCGCGGCAACGATGGCGTGACGGCAACCAGGATCCGCGCCAACCCCAGCGACGACGACGTGATGACCCGCGAGTACCGCCACGGCGACCCGATGCGGCGGGTGCACTGGGCTGCCACCGCACGCCACGGCGACCTCATGGTGCGCCAGGAGGAATCTGTCACCACACCGGAGGCCACGGTCATCATGGACCACAGGTACGGTGCGTTTTCCGGAGGTTCCGGCGGCGGGCCGGCGGGGCAGGCAGGCCCGGACGGGCACCCCATGGCCACCAGCGGAACCTTCGAATGGTCGGTGGTGGCAGTTATGTCCATCAGTGCACACCTGGCTGAACGGAACTATGCGCTGCGCCTGCTCGACACGGGGGGCAGTCCCGCTTTCCTGCGTTCGCCGTCGGCTCCGGAACCCGAGGTGGAGGAATACAGCGGCGCAGCCGGACTCCAGTCCATCGCAGAAAGCCTTGCCGCCATACAGCTGACCGGGCCCCACCATCCACACCGTGACAATGCCCTCCAGCAATGGGCGGGCCGGGTCGGTGCATCCAACGACCGCACTGCCCTCGACGCGGGCCCTGAGGCGTTTGATGACCTGCTCATGGACAAGCTTTCCGCACACCGCATGAGGGGACCGGTGATCGCAGTCCTCGGTACACTCTCGCGGCTGGAGGCCCTGGCCCTCGCCCCTGCCGCGGGCTACGCCACCAATGCCTTCGCCGTCATCGTGACGGAAAAGCCCGGCGAGTCAGCCGAGGTCCTGGAAGTGCTGCGGCAGGGAGGCTGGCGTGCGGTGGCCGTTGCGCCCGCCGTCCCCGTGGCATCGGCCTGGAGCCAGTTCGACCAGGACGTGGCAGTGCCCGCTCCCTCAGCGGAGATCCGCCGCGGATCCGGGGCTGCGCTGTGACAGCGGCACCAACACGCAGTCCGGGAGCCAGCACGCAGTCCGGAAGCCGGCAGGAGAAGACCGCCGCCCGGCAACGGGTGGGCCCCTACCCCTGGGTGATGGCCGCCGCCATCGCCGTGGCTGTCTCCGGTGCCGCGCTTTCCCTGAACGGGGTGCTCCGCGGCTGGGGCTGGTACTGGCCCGTCCTGACCACCGTCCTGGTGGTCAGCCTCACGCTGGCTGCCCTGCGGTCCGTGCGCGCCCAGCCCCTGCTGGTGACGGCCGGCGGATTCATCTCCCTGGGCGCCGTCCTGACGCTGACCTTCTTCCGCGGCTCCAGCGTGGCCGGCTTCATCCCTACCGGCGGAACCCTGGTGGAGCTGGACCGCCTCATCCGGAGGGCAAGCGAAACTGTCCTTTCCGAGACTGCGCCCGTGGCGCCCAATGTGGGCATTGTCATGGTCATTTGCGCTGTCCTGGGCCTGGCGGTGATCCTGGTGGACGCCCTTGCGCTGCCGCTCGGCATGCCCGCTGCTTCCGGGGTGGGGCTGCTGGCCATCCTGGTGGTCCCGGCGATGATCAAGCCGCAGAGCGTGGGCTTCTGGGGATTCGCTTTCACGGTGGCGGGCTACCTGGCGATCCTTGCGTGCAGCCAGTATTTCGCGCCCAGCGCCCGGTTCCAGACTGATTCCGCCCGGAGCCCTGGCCAGATGAAGCGCGCCGTGCTCACGGGATCTGTCGCCCTGGCCGCCACTCTGGTGGTGCCCATGGCAATTCCCGGCTTTGACCAGGGAACGTTTCCGCAGGGTTCCCGGCTCAACCCCTGGGGCACCTCCACTGGACTCAACCCCATGATCACGCTGGGCAACAGCCTGCGGACACCTGACGGCAGCGGCCGGATCACCTACGCCACGAATGCGTCTACCCCGCTGTACCTGCGCTCCGTCACCGTGGACCATTTCGACGGCGACTCCTGGGGCCCGGACGACCGTGACGCCTCCCGGCTGCCCCTGGGCGGGCGCATCGATCCCGGCTACACGGTCCTGGCGGACGAGCAGCAGCGGCTGGTCACAGCCATCGACGCCGGCAGTTTCACCAGCCCCTATCTCCCTGCCCCTTATGCCCCGGAATCGGTACGGGGACTCAGCGGACGGTGGACCTGGGACCCGGCCACCCTGAGCATCAAAGGGTCGGACACCACCACGTCCCGGCGGCAGGAGTACCTGGTGACGTCCACCGCCCCCCGGCTGACGGCAGGGCTCCTGGCCCAGTCCTCAGCCGCCGTCCAGGGCATCCCGGAGGACTTCACCAGGATTCCCGGAAACGTTCCGGACATTGTCCGCAGCACCGCCGATACCGTGGCGGGGACAGGCACCCCGTACGCGAAGGCGATGGCCATCCAGAAGTACCTCCGTTCGGCGGAGTTCACCTACTCCCTGCAGTCTCCAGTGCAGGGCGGCTACGACGGCAACGGGCTGTCCGTCCTGGCCGACTTCCTGGAGCAAAAGAGCGGCTACTGCATCCACTACGCGTCCGCCATGGCTGTGATGGCGAGGCTCGAAGGCATCCCCAGCCGCATCGCGGTGGGTTACGCACCCGGCAGGCTCACAGGCGCCACGGTTTCCGTGGCAGGCCAGGGAGCGCTGCCGGAATATGAGGTGGACGCACGCGATGCCCACGCCTGGCCGGAGCTCTACTTCCAGGGCCTGGGCTGGGTGCCTTTCGAGCCGACGCCCTCCCGTGGAGTGGTTCCCGACTATGCCACGGAATCGTCCACCGCCGCCGCCCCAGACGTGCTGGACAACAATGAAGACCTGCTTCCCGATGCCACCCCGGCTCCCACCCCCGCGCCGAGCGCCACTGCGCTGCCCGCCCCCGGCGGTGGCGGGAACGCCGGTTCAGGAGTGCAGCTCCTGCCGTGGCTGCTGGGCGCAGCCGGCGTCCTGGGGACGGCGCTGCTGGTGGCTGCGCCCCGGCTCATCAGGACGGGCATCAGGGCCAGGCGGCTGAGGCCCCAGGACACCGGTAACGCGGTACCCCTGGGCTGGCGTGAACTGCTGGACCTTGGCACCGACTATGGCCTTCCCCCCGGGTTCAGCGAAACGCCCCGCGCGTATTCAGCGCGGCTGCGCGGCGCGCTGCTGGGGGATCCCGATGGCCTGGACCGGGCGGCGCACCAGGCTGTTGCCGCGCTCACGGCAGGTTTCGAACGCCACAGCTATGGCCGCCCGGCGACGCACTTTGG
>NZ_JBJURL010000051.1:0-31343 GCF_046097905.1 Pseudarthrobacter sp. NKDBFgelt
TTCCCCGGCTGCAACAACAACTCCCTGGATAACGAGGCAGACCACCTCCTCGCCTGGCAGCACGGCGGAACCACCGGAATCAGCAACCTCGGACAACCCTGCCCAAAACACCACAAACTCCGGCACACCACCGGCTGGACACCAACACCCGCCACCAAAAACCAACCACCCGGCTGGACCTCACCCACCGGCCGGCACTACAAAAGCGAACACCAGGACTGGGAACCACCCCACAGGCCGGAAACTGTCATGTTGGCCCTCCCGGCGGGGCTGAACCCGGGGGAACACCACGACGGGCAAGTCCGCGGCTTGCTGCCCCACCCGCCGATGCCCGCCGCCCAGGACTTCCCTGCCGCAGACCTCCTGCACCCGGAACCTCCACCGGAGGAACCTGAAGATGACAACCTCATAGACCTGGACGACCTACCAGCGGACGACCCCCTCTGGGATGACTTCTACGCCCTGCCGCCCGTCCTGCCCCAGGACCCCATAAGTAACTGGGACCCCGTAACTGACTGGGACGCAGTAACGGACTGGGACCCGGCACTGACTTAGCTGCCACCTCCTGTCCGCCGTCGTGCTGACAAAAGTGCCTGAGGTTGCCGCGAAGGCTTAGCCCAGCCCGACTGCCTTGCCGAACAGGCTGAAGCCCACGAAGGCCACGATGTCGAGCAGCGCGTGGGCTATGACAAGCGGCATCACACGCCGCGTGCGGGTGTACAGCCACGCGAAGACGATGCCCATCACCACGTTGCCGATGAAGGGGCCGAAGCCCTGATACAGGTGGTAGGTGCCGCGAAGCAGCGAGCTTGCCATGATTGAAAGCGGAATGCTCCAGCCGAACTTTCCGAAGCGGTTCATCAGGTAACCCACCACGATGACCTCCTCCACCACGGCATGGCGCATCGCGGAGAGGATCAGCACCGGCACCGTCCACCAGTACGCGTCCAGTGCGCTGGGAATGATGGCCGTCGTAATCCCCAGGGCCCGGCCTGCAGCGTACAGGCCCAGGGAAGGAACGCCGATCAGGGCTGCCAGACCCAGACCCTGGAGCAGATCCCGGCCGGGGCGGGCGAAGTTAAAGCCCAGCTTTTGGAAGGCTGAACCCGGGTTGCTGCCATGGCCGGACGAGGCCTGCCGCTGGTCGGTGAGGAAGTAGAGCACCAGCAGCACCGGAACCAGCGCGAACAGAATGTCCAGCAGCTGGTACGTCAGGTCGAAATATTCGCGGGTGCTCTGCGAGCGGTTAAGTGTGGAGGTACCTTCCGCCAGCGGTGCACGAGTCATCTTGTCCAGGAGCTGCACCACGGAGTACACAGCAGACTGGCCCAGGGACAGACCCAGGACAATCCACACTTCAAACCGCAGGCGACGGCGGGAGGGAACCAGCATGCTCCCATCTTGCCTTCAGTTTCTGGATCCGCGCTGATTGTTCTTCCAGCGTCACGCCGCTACCGGCCGGACTACCTCCAATGGATCCGCCGGGCCAGTGCCGCCAAGCCGGTGCAGCCAGCCAGTGCCTCTCACCCCCTAGCGACGAGCCAGCGCCGCCCAACCAGCGCCGCTTAGCCGGCGGCGACGATCACTTCTGTGCCGTTGGCTTCAAAGGCGGCCTTGTCCTTCGCCGAGATCCCGGAATCCGTGATCAGCCGGGTGAAGTTGTATCCGTCCATGGTGGCAAAAGCGCGCACTCCGACCTTGGATGAGTCCGCCAGGACGTAGGAAACCCGTGCCCTGCTGGCGAGGAGGGCATTGACGGAGGCCTCACCCTCACCCGTATTGGTTGGCCCCACTTCGGGATCAATGCCGTTCACGCCGATGAAGGCGATGTCCAGCACCACCTTCTGCATGATGATGTCCGTGTAGGGACCCACCAGCTCGTAGGAGCGTGGATTGAGGATCCCGCCCGTGACCATGACTTTGATGCTGGGCCGGACCGCCAGCTGCGAAGCGATGTTGATCGCGTTCGTGACCACTGTCAGGGTGGGCTGGTTGGACGGCGCGTTGAGGTCTTCGCGCGTGGCCAGGATCTGTGCCAGCGCGGTGCTGGTGGTCCCGCCGCACAATCCGATCACCGCACCGGGCGCTATCAGCGCAGAGGCAGCCTGGGCAATCTGCTCCTTGGCCTCAGCGTGGTCATCGCGGTTGTACCGGCCGGGAAGATCGTAGGCAAGGGCTCCGGTGGTGGCGCCGCCGCGGGTCCTGGTGAGCAGTCGGCGTTTGGCCAGGCTGTCCAGATCGCGCCGGGCGGTGGCTGGGGAAACGTTCAAGGTGCTGACGATCTCCTCGACCTCCACCTGGCCGGTCCGTGCAAGGAGGTCCAGGATTGCCGTCAGTCTGTCAGTGCGGGTCATGCTGGGCCTCCAGGTACTCAAGCCACCACCTCAGATGACGTTTTCTGATCATAACAGACCTAAAACGATCATCTAACGTCATATGAAGCCGGAAACTACCGCGCCTGCTTTCCTGCCCGCCACACAGCGTATGTCAAGGGCATCCCCGGCCGGTAGGCGAGGTGGGTGGCGGACGGCGCACTAAGGACATGCAAATCGGCCCGGTGGCCGACCGCGATGGACCCCACCGCCCGTTCGCCGTCGGCGTCGTTCCCTGTGTCCTTGTGCAACGCGAGGGCTCCCCCGTACGTGGCTGCCCGGACTGCTTCATGGACGCTGAGGCGCATCTGCAGCACCGCCGTGGCAACACAAAACGCCATGGAGCTCGTGTAGGACGTTCCCGGGTTGCAGTTGGACGCGAGCGCCACCTGGACGCCGGCATCCAAGAGCGCCCGGGCAGGGGCCAGCGGCTGCCGGGTGGAAAGGTCGCAGGCCGGCAGGCAGGTCGCAACCGTGCCGCGTCTGCCGGTACCTGAGCTGGCGTCCCAGCCGGTCCAGGTCCCAACCAGGGCATCAAGATCCCCGGCGGCGAGGTAATTAACGTGGTCCACGCTGGCGGCATCGAGCTCCACCGCGAGCTGCACGCCCGGCCCTTCACCAAGCTGGTTTCCGTGGACGCGGAGCCCCAGGCCGGCGTGGCGGCAGGCCAGCAGGACCCGCCGGGACTGTTCGGCAGTGAAGGCTCCTTCCTCACAGAAGACGTCTGCCCACTGCACAAAGGGACGGACAGCCGCCAGCATGGGACCGCAAACCAGTTCGGTGTATTCCTCCGGGTCCTGCCCCACGGGAACCAGGTGCGCCCCCAGGAAAGTGACCTGGTCCGCCACGGTGGAGGCAATCCGTGCGCTCCGGGTTTCGTGTTCAACGTCCAGGCCGTAGCCGGTTTTCGTCTCAAGGTAGGTGGTTCCCTGCGAGACGGCTTCGTCAACACGGCCAAGCGCCAGGCGGGTAAGGTCAAAATCCGATGTGGCACGGGTCGCGTTCATGGTGACCGCGATGCCTCCGGCCGCGTAGGACTCCCCCGCCATCCGCGCCTCGAACTCGGCGGTCCGGTCCCCTGCGAACAGCAGGTGGGTATGGGAGTCCACCCAGCCGGGCAGCACGGCGCGGCCGCCCAGGTCCACGGCGTCATCGGCAGCCGGAGCATCGGCAGCAGCGCCGATCCATGAAATCCGCTCGCCCTCCACCACCACCGCCGCGTCCTTCAGGACCCGGTGTTCCAGGTCCTGCGTCATCAACTCGGCGATATTGGTAATCAGGGTGCTCATACAGCCATTCTTCAGCGCCGCACGGACCAGCGGGTGGCCGCCAGCGCCTGCGCTGTCCGGGATTCCGGACCCGCTGTCCCGCTCGCGGCGGCAGCACCGGCCTGGCCCGCCAAAATCTGGGCTGCCGCGAGCTCAGCCATGGCCGAGGACGTCTGGAACCCGTAGCCGCCCTGCCCGGCGAGCCAATAGAAGCCCGGGGCCTCCGCGTCGAACCCCGCGACCGGAACGCCGTCGGCCGCTTCAGTCCGCAGCCCCGTCCATGCCCTGCGGACTTCCGTGATCCCGAGCGTGGTTTCCCGGTTCAACCTGTCCACCAGCCGCTCAATATCACCGGGCCGCGGCCGGGCATCCTCCGGTCCGCTGGGCTCCGACTCGGAGGGCGAAATGAGCACGTCGTCCCCGTCCCGCCGGAAATAGAACGAATTGTCCGCTGCCGCTACCATGGGGCTGTGTTCAGGCAGGGGATGGTCGACGGCGGCAATCGCCGCCGTCCGGCGGTACGGCTGGAGTCCCAGCTTTTCCACGCCGCTGATCACGGCAAGTTCGTCCGCCCAGGCTCCGGCAGCGTTGACCACGACACCCGCCTGGAAACCCTCTGTGCCGGCTCCCACCTGCCATCCGGAACCCAGCCGCTGCGCGGTGTGCACCTTCGCGCCGGTAACGATGTCCACCCCGGCAGTCTCAGCGCGCTGCCTGTGGTCTGCCAGCAGCAGCGGCGCGTTGCAGCCGAAGGACCCTTCATCCAGTCCCGCGGCCCGGAAGGTACCGGGGACCAGCGCCGGGCAAAGCTCCAGCGCCTCAGCGGGGGTAATGGACCGCATGAGTCCGCTGGCTTCCGCGGCCACGTCTTCCTCTGCACCGATCAGCATGAAGCTGCGGGGCGTCAGGATGGGCTCGGACAGCTCAGCATCGCGAGCGGCAAGCAGCTCAAGCGTCCGGACGGTCAGTTCCTGGACCACGGGCGGGCCGTAGCTCGGAATGAACTGGCGGGCCGAGCGGGATGACGTGTGGTACGCCAGTTCCTGTTCCGCTTCCACCAATGCCACGCTGCATTTGCCCGCCAGCGCGGACGCCAGGGACAGTCCGGCAATGCCGCCGCCGACAATCAGGACATCATAATGAGCTGCCATCTCCCTATCCTCGCAGACTTGACTCCCGGCGCTACCCTTCCTGGCCTGCTACCTCGGCGCGGCTGGCGAGGAAGGCACGCACGCACGCTTCGACGTCGTCCGCCGAGTGCGCAGCCGATAGCTGCACCCGGATCCGCGCGGCACCCCGCGGAACCACCGGGAAGCTGAAGGCCGTGACAAAGACGCCGTGCTGCAGCATCCTGTCGGCCACCTTTGCGGCCAGCACGGCGTCGCCGAACATCACCGGCACAATAGCGTGTTCCCCGGGCAGGAGATCGAAGCCTTCCTCCGTCATCCGGCGCCGGAACAGGACGGCGTTCTCGAAGAGCGTGCGCCGCAGGTCCGCCGAGTTCTCCACCAGGTCCAGGGCCTTGATGGTGGCCGCAACAATGGCCGGAGCGACCGAGTTGGAGAACAGGTAGGGGCGGGCCTTCTGGCGGAGCATGGCCACCACCTCGGCCCGGCCGGACACGTAGCCGCCGGACGCTCCGCCCAGCGCCTTCCCGAACGTTCCGGTGTAGATGTCCACCCGGTGCGACACACCGGCGTGTTCGGGCGTGCCCGCACCCGTCGCACCCATGAAGCCGACGGCGTGGGAGTCGTCCACCATGACCAGTGCGTCGTGCTTCTCAGCGAGGTCGCAGATGGCCTCCAGCGGCGCAAGGTACCCGTCCATGGAGAAGACGCCATCGGTGACCACGATCCTGCGGCGGGCGTCCTTCGCCTCCACAAGCTTCGCCTCGAGGTCCGCCATGTCCTGGTTGGCGTACCGGTACCGCTGCGCCTTGCAGAGCCGGATCCCGTCGATGATCGAGGCATGGTTCAGGGCATCGGAAATGATGGCATCCTCCGGCCCGAAGAGCGATTCGAAGACCCCGCCGTTGGCGTCAAAGCAGCTGGAGAACAGGATGGTGTCCTCGGTGCCCAGAAAGCGGGAAACCCTGGATTCGAGTTCCAGGTGCAGGTCCTGGGTGCCGCAGATGAACCGCACGCTGGCCATGCCGAAGCCTCGCTCGTCCATGGCCGCCTTGGCCGCGTGGATGATGTCCGGGTGGTCCGCCAGGCCAAGGTAGTTGTTGGCGCAGAAGTTCAGCACGTCCGCGCCCGGCTGCCCCAGCTGTCCGGCCGTGATGTGGCTGGACTGCGGGGAACTGATGCTGCGTTCGGTCTTGAAAAGGCCCGCGCTGCGAATATCGTCCAGCTCCGTGCGCAGCTGGTCCTTGATCGAGGTGTACATGGCGTTCCTTAGAGTTGGGTCCAGTCGAGGACAACTTTGCCACCTGCGCCGCTGCGGGCAAGGTCGAAGCCCTTCTCCCACCGGCCGGCAGGGATCGTGTCCGTGACGACGGCGGAAATTCCCGCATGCAGCACGGGGTTGGACGAGAGCATGGCGCTCATGGCATACCAGGTTTCATACATTTCGCGGCCGTAGATGCCCTTGAGCGTGAGCATGTGGGTGACCACCTTGCCCCAGTCGATGATGATGTCCTGGCTGGGCAGGCCGAGCATGGCGATCCGGCCGCCGTGGTTCATGTTGTCGATCATCTCCGGCAGCGCACCGGGATGGCCGGACATTTCCATGCCGATGTCGAAGCCCTCACGCATGCCGAGGTCGCGCTGGGCATCCCGCACGCGGGTGGTGGAAACATCGATCGCGAGGTCTGCCCCCAGCTGGCGGGCGAGGTCGAGGCGTGGCCGCGAGACATCGGTGATGGCAATCTTGCGGGCCCCGGCGTGCCGGGCAACGGCGATGGCCATCAGCCCGATGGGTCCGGCGCCGGTGATCAGCACATCCTCCCCAACCAGCGGGAAGCTGAGGGCGGTGTGCACGGCATTGCCGAAGGGGTCGAAGATGGCACCGAGTTCGGGCGTGACCGAGGGATCGTGGTGGACCCAGACGTTGGTTTCCGGGATCACCACGTACTCTGCAAACGCACCGTCACGCTGCACGCCCACGCTGACGGTGTGGATGCACATCTGCCGCCTGCCGGCGCGGCAGTTCCGGCAGATCCCACACACTACATGGCCCTCTCCGGACACCCTGTCCCCCACTTTGACGTCGCGGACGTCCTCGCCGGTTTCCACAACCTCGCCGTAGAACTCGTGGCCCGGGATGAGGGGGGCTTCAATGATCCCCTGCGCCCAGGAATCCCAGGAGTGGATGTGGAGGTCGGTGCCGCAGATGCCGGTGGTCATCACCCGGATCTTCACATCGGCAGGGCCAGGCACCGGCTCGGGGCGGTCCACCAGTTCGAAGCCGGCCTGGGGTCCGGCCTTGTACAAAGCCTTCATCGGCTTCCTCACTCTTTGTCTGTCGTGGCAGGTCCTGCCTTCCTCATTACAACGAGGAAAAAGCTTTAGCACAACAGCAAAATACTCAATCGACGGTGTAGCTATTCCTAACGCATAGACTGCTGGGATGGAGATTCACCAGCTTGAAATCCTGCGCGAACTCGGCGCCCTCGGAAGCGTCAAGGCAGTGGCGGACACCCTCATGGTCACCCCCTCCGCCGTCTCCCAGCAGCTGGCCCTGCTGCAACGGAAGGTCGAGGTCCCGCTCACCCGCAAGGAGGGCCGCAACCTGGTGCTCACCGAGGCAGGCCAGGTGCTGGCCGACGCCGGGGCCGCCGTCGTCAGCGCCATGGCAGACGCCAAAGATGCCATCGGGAACTACCACGGTTCTGCTGCCGGCAGGGTAAGCCTGTGCGGATTCCACAGCGCGGGCCAGGCGGTCTTCGCCCCGCTCGCCCGCATACTCGCCGCCCCTGGACAGCCGCGGATAGAACTCTCGGACGAGGACGTGGCCCAGCAGGACTTCCCCGCCCTCACCGCGCGCTATGACCTGGTGCTCGCCCACCGGATGGACCACAGCCCGCGTTGGCCTGCCGAACGGGTGACGGTGATCCCGCTTGCCCACGAGCCCCTGGATGTGGCTTTGCCCGCCAGGCACCCCCTGGCGGCCAAAGGGGCGGTCACAGCGGACGACGTCGGCGGCGAGGCCTGGGTGACCAGCCACGCCGGCTACTCCCCCGCGGACGTGCTGTCCGCCGTCGCCGCCGTTTCCAGCCGCGAGCCGAACATCGTCCACCGGATCAACGATTACTCCACAGTGGCCGCCCTGGTTGCCACGGGCGGCGTGGTGGGCTTGCTCCCCAGGTACACCGCGGGGCCGGTACTGAATCCGGACATCGTGCTGCGCCCGCTCGAGGGAATCAGCACCCGGCGCCGGATCGACCTGCTGGCCAGGCCTGAAAACCTGAAGCGGCGGTCCGTGACCATTGTCTGTGAGGCGCTGCAGGGCATCATGGCGGAGCTGGTGGAACAGGGCTGACCCAACTGGGTAGCAGTTGATGTCGTTATGAGGGCTGAAAACGACATCTGCTGCTACCTACTTGGGTCCCCTGCCCTGTCCGTGGCCGCGGCCCAGTCCGAGCCCAGGGCCGTCGCCGGCACCTTCAACAATCCTCTCCGCGGTCACGGCGTCGCCGTCCTTGACTCCGGAGATCCGGACCTCGTCGCCTGCGGCGATGTCCGCGATGGTTCCGTCGGCCCGCTTGGGCCGCTTGCCGCCGTCGTCCTTGGCCTCAGAACCATCCGCCGGCGGAGACGCCACCTGCGTAATCCTCGTGCTGGCGTCGATGGTGTAGGCCTGCGAGTAGCCGTCCTCGCTTCGAACGGTGATGGAGGTGTCACTGACGGACTCCACGGCGCCGCGCTGGGTCACCTCGGTCTGGAAAGTCCCGTCAGCCTTCTTGGCCACGCTCTCGCCATGCAGGTGCTGCGGGCGCTGTGCCTTGTCTGGCTTGTTGTGTCCGGGCGCTTTGTCCCGGCCGGAGGCACTGTCCTGTCCAGGGGCATGGCCCGACTTTCCCGGCGGCGAGGACGACGGCGGTGCGGGCGGCGGAGTCTCATTCGAGGCCCACGCGAACGCCACCCCGGTCCCGGTCAGGACGAGTGCCACCGCTCCACCGAGCGCAGCCTTGCGGAATCCCAGCGGTTTCCTTACCGACATACCCATACCTCCCACAGCAACGGCAGGGCATTCCCCGTGAGCGGAGCCCTGGTGGTTCAGTGTAGGACGGGGCTGTACTGCCGCACACGAGTAGCCTGGGGGACGTCGGAAGTGAGTACTACTTAAACAAAACCGGGTAGCAGCAGATGTCGTTATGAGCGCTCAAAACGACATTTACTGCTACCCAGTTGGGGGGAGGGCTACGCGGTGACGCCCAGCTTCTCCAGGATCAGCTCCCGGACGCGGGCGGCGTCGGCCTGGCCGCGGGTGGCCTTCATGACTCCGCCCACGATGGCGCCGACGGCCTGGACCTTGCCGCCGCGGATCTTGTCCGCGACGCCGGGCTGGGCAGCCAGCGCGGCATCGATGGCTTCGAGCAGGGGCCCGTCGTCGGAGACCACGGCCAGGCCGCGCTTCTCCACGATCTCAGCGGGGGTGCCTTCACCGGCCAGGACGCCGTCCAGGACCTCCGTGGCCATCTTGTTGTTGATCTTTCCCTCGTCCACCATGCGTGCGAGCTCCACGATGGTGGCGGGCTGGACGCCGAGCTGGCCGGGATCGACGTCGGCGTTCTTCGCACGCCCCACGATCTCGCCCATCCACCACTTGCGGGCAACGGAGGCCGAGGCCCCGGCAGCAATGGTCTCCTCGATCTCGTCCATGACGCCGGCGTTCACCACATCGCGGAACTCGAGGTCCGAGTAGCCCCAGTCAGCCTGCAGGCGCTTCCGGCGGGCGGCCGGCGGCTCGGGCAGGGTGGCACGCAGCTCCTCAACCCATTCACGCGACGCCACCACGGGAACCAGGTCCGGCTCCGGGAAGTAGCGGTAGTCGTCGGCGTCTGACTTGGGCCGGCCCGACGTGGTAGTGCGGGTGTCCTCATGCCAGTGGCGGGTTTCCTGGACCACCGGGTTGCCGGCGTCCAGGACGGCGGCGTGGCGCTGGATCTCATAGCGGACGGCGTGTTCAACGGCGCGCAGCGAGTTCACGTTCTTGGTTTCGGACCGGATGCCGAACCTTTCGCGGCCGTGCGGGCGCAGCGAGACGTTGGCGTCGCAGCGCACGTTGCCGCGTTCCATCTTGGCGTCCGAAACACCCAGGTTCTTCACGATCTCCCGGACCGCAGCAACATAGGCCTTGGCCAGTTCGGGTGCCCGGGAGCCTGCCCCCTCGATGGGCTTGGTGACGATTTCCACCAGCGGAACGCCGGCGCGGTTGTAGTCCACCAGGGAGAAGTCGGCGCCGTGGATGCGGCCGGTGGCGCCGCCCATGTGGGTCAGCTTTCCGGCGTCCTCCTCCATGTGGGCGCGCTCGATCTCCACCCGGAACACCGTGCCGTCGGAGAGCTCGATGTCCAGGTACCCGTCGTATGCGATGGGTTCGTCGTACTGGGAGGTCTGGAAGTTCTTGGGAGTGTCCGGGTAGAAGTAGTTCTTCCGGGCAAACCGGCAGCTCTCGGCGATCTTGCAGTTGAGCGCCAGGCCGATCTTGATGGAGGACTCCACTGCGGTTTTGTTCACCACGGGCAGGACGCCGGGCATGCCGAGGTCCACCTCGTTGACGTTGGTGTTGGGCTCGTCGCCGAAGACGTTGGGCGCCGAGGAGAACATCTTGGTCTTGGTGTTGAGCTCCACGTGGACCTCGAACCCCAGGACGGGATCGTACTTCTCCATGGCTTCTTCGAAGCTCAGGATTGCCTCTGTGTTCATTACTTTTCCTCCTGGCTTCCAACAAGGGTTTCGACGGGCCCGGCGGCGGCAAGCTCGGGCGCCTGCGCCAGCATCGGTCCGCCCCACTTCGCCTCAAGCAGCGACTCCAGCACGGCGCCTACCCGGTAGAGGCGGGCGTCCTCGCGGGCCGGTGCCAGCAGCTGGATGCCCACGGGGAGGCCGTCTTCGTCCGCCAGGCCGCCCGGCAGGGACAGGCCCGGCACACCTGCCAGGTTGGCCGGAATGGTGGCGACGTCGTTGAGGTACATGGCCAGCGGATCGTCCAGCTTTTCGCCGAGGCGGAAGGCTGTGGTGGGGGCGGTGGGCGAAATCAGCACGTCCGCCACGGTGAAGGCGGCATCGAAGTCGCGCTGCACCAGGGTGCGGACCTTCTGGGCCGAGCCGTAGTAGGCGTCGTAGTAGCCCGCGCTCAGCGCGTAGGTGCCCAGGATGATGCGGCGCTTCACTTCGTCACCGAAGCCGGCGGCGCGGGTAGCACCCATGACGCGTTCGATGGTCATGGGACCCTCTTCGGGGAGGACGCGCAGGCCGTACCGGACGCCGTCGAACTTGGCGAGGTTGGAGGAGGCCTCGGAGGGCATGATCAGGTAGTAGGCACCCAAGGCGTACTGGAAGTTGGGGCAGGAGACCTCAACGATTTCCGCGCCGGCTTCCTTCAGGAGCTCCAGGGAGTCATGGAAGCGGTTTTCGACGCCGGCCTGGTAGCCCTCGCCGTGCAGCTCCTTGATGATGCCGATCCGCATGCCTTCAACATTGCCGGTTTTTGCTGCGGCCACGAGGCCGGCAAGCGGGTCCGGGAGCGAGGTGGAGTCGCGGGGATCGTGTCCGCCGATGACCTCGTGCAGCAGCGCGGAGTCCAGCACGGTCCGGGACACGGGGCCGATCTGGTCCAGCGAGGACGCCATGGCGATGGCACCGTACCGGGACACGCTGCCGTACGTGGGCTTGACACCCACGGTGCCGGTGACGGCGCCGGGCTGGCGGATGGACCCGCCGGTGTCCGTACCCAGGGCGAGGGGCGCCTCGAAAGCGGCGACGGCGGCCGCGGAGCCGCCGCCGGATCCGCCGGGAATGCGGTCCAGGTCCCACGGGTTGCGGGTGGGTCCGTAGGCCGAGTGTTCGGTGGAGGAGCCCATGGCGAACTCGTCAAGGTTGGTCTTGCCCAGGATGGGCATCTTCGCGGCGCGCAGGCGCTCCACCACGGTTGCGTCGTACGGGCTGTGCCAGCCCTCGAGGATTTTGGAGCCCGCGGTGGTGGGCTGGCCGATGGTGACGATGAGGTCCTTGACGGCGATGGGGACGCCGGCCAGGACATGCAGCGCCTCGGCTTCGGCACCGCCGGCGGCGCGGATGGCGTCCACCTCGGCGGCGACGGCGAGCGCCTCCTCAGCATTGACGTGCAGGAACGCGTTGACTCCGCGTTCCCCGCCGTCAACGGCAGCGATCCGGTCCAGGTACGCCTGGGTGACCTCGACGGAGGTGACCTCGCCGGCGGCCAGCTTTTCCGCCAGCGCCGCGGCTGAGAGGCGGATGAGTGTGTTGGTGTCAGTCATGGGTTATGCCTCATCCAGGATTGCCGGGACCTTGAAACGGTTATCGTCGGAATCCGGCGCACCGGAGAGCGCCTGTTCCGCGGTGAAGGTGTGGCCCACAACGTCTTCGCGGAACACGTTGCTCAGCGGAATGGGGTGTGAGGTGGCCGGGACGTCATCCCCGGCGGCCTGACTGACGGATTTGACCGAATCGACGATGACGGCGAGTTCTCCGGCCATCCTGTCCAGTTCTTGGTCACTCATCTCAATGTGAGCGAGCCGCGCGAGATGCGCGACGTCGTCACGGTTGATCGCAGCCATGGATCTCCCCTGCAAAGTTCGAATTGATTTCCGATCCATTCTAGTGGGGAAACAATGATGCCCGTCTGACATCCCCCAGCGGGCGTCAGACGGGCACCTTGATGCCGGGTTCCGCCAACGTGTGGCGGCAGCACGGCAGCTATAGACTAACCGATTCCTATGGCTCCGGTCAGCATGCCAATTCCCAGCATGACCAGGGACACCACGGCGCTGCGCCACAGGACCTTCTTGTGGTGGTCGCCCAGGTCAACCTTGGCCAGCGAAACCAGCAGCAGGATGGCCGGAACGAGCGGGCTCTGCATGTGGAACGGCTGGCCTGTGATGGAGGCGCGGGCCATCTCGGCGGCGCTGATTCCGTAGTGGCCGGCCGTCTCGCTCAGGACGGGCAGCACGCCGAAGTAGAAGGCGTCGTTGCTCATGAAGAACGTCATGGGGATGCTCAGGACGCCGGTGATGACGGCCATGAGCGGGCCCATGCTGGAGGGGATGATCTGGACCAGCCACGCGGACATCGCTTCCACCATGCCTGTGCCGGTAAGGACGCCGGTCAGGACTGCGGCGGCCATGACCATGCTGACGACGGCGACAACAGACGGTGCGTGGGCCACGATCTGCGCGGCCTGGTCCTTGACGTTGGGGAAGTTGACCAGCAGGGCGATGGCGGAGCCCACCATGAAGACGTACGGCAGCGGCACGAGGTCCGCGATCAGCATGCCCATGACGGCGACCGTAAGGCCCAGGTTGAACCACTGCAGCTTGGGACGCAGGGTACTGCGGTTGGGGTCCAGTGCGGTGTCCGCCATGGCGCTGTCGTGTTCGTCCACCAGGTCCTCGGTGCGTTCCAGGACGGCAACGGAGGAACTTCCGACGGCGGGGGCTGCTCCGCCGGGGTTGGTCACCTTGCGTCCGCGGCCGGCGCCTGAATCACTGGCACCACCGGAAGGGTGTGCGCCGCCGTCGAACGCCTCGGCAGTGAAGGGCTCTGCCGTAGACGGCGTTCCCCAGATTTCCGGCTGGGTGGCCCGGAGGCGGTTGCGCTCCTGCAAGCCGAGCAGCCAGGCGAAGGCGAAGACGACGACGATGCCGGCCAGGAGTGACGGGATCATCGGGACGAAGACGTCGTTGACGTCGATGTTCAGGGCGCTGGCGGCGCGGGCGGTGGGGCCGCCCCACGGCACGATGTTCATGGTGCCGTTGGCCAGGCCGGCCACGCAGGTGAGGACCACGGGGCTCATCTTCAGCCGGAGGTAGATGGGCAGCATGGCCGCGGTAGTAAGGATGAAGGTGGTGGAGCCGTCACCGTCGAGGGATACGGCGGCTGCGAGGACGGCGGTTCCCAGGACCACCTTGGCGGGGTCGTTGCCGAGCTTGCGGAGGATGAACCGGACCAGCGGATCGAACAGCCCGACGTCGATCATCAGGCCGAAGTAGATGATGGCGAACATCAGCAGGGCCGCCGTTGAGGTCATGGATTTCATGGACTCCATGACCATGTCGCCTATGCCCAGGCCGGCACCGGCGAAGAGGCCAAAAACAGTGGGGACGATGATCAACGCCAGCACTGGCGTCAACTTCTTCGTCATGATCAGCACCATGAATACCGCGATCATTGCGAATCCAAGTAATACCAGCACGGCCGGCTCCTTACTATGTGAACAGCGGCACAGCGGTGTGACGCGTGCTACAGACTGTAGGGTGGCGGCCGTCACGGCCGTGCCTTTGGCTCAATTGATTGGCATACTGCTTATTGGGAGCATTTTGCTCATTGTGCTCACGGCTGCTGGTGTCCACGGCTGCCCGCCCTAATCAAGGAGGATCATGCAGCGTTCCGTGCCCCGCCGGCCGTTGCGGTTCTCCACCCAGACCCTCCTGCTCCAGTTGTCCGTGGTGCTGCTGGTTGTCCTGTTCAGCGCAGCCGTGCACGCCTGGCTCACCTACGACAGGGTTGGCAGCGAGGCGGAGAACCAGGCCCTGACGCTGGCGCGGACGGTGGCTTCGGACGCCTCAGTGCGGGCGGACGTGCTGGCGATCAGCCAGCAGCCCGGCACTCCCCCGCCCGCCGAGCTCGCGGCGGGCCACCTGATGGAAGCGGCCGAAGCGGCCCGGGTCCGCACGGGCGCCCTGTTCGTGGTGATCACGGACGAGACCGGCCTGCGCCTGGCCCACCCGGACCCGGAGCGCCTGGGTGAAAAGGTCAGCACCGACCCGTCCGAGGCCCTCGCCGGCCGGGAGGTCACCACCCGGAACACGGGAACGCTGGGGCCCTCCGCCGGGGCGAAGGTTCCCGTCTACGCGCCGGACAGCACCACCGTGGTGGGCGAGGTGAGCGTGGGCTACTCCATGGAAACGGTGGGCCAGAGCGTGGCGCGGGATATTGGCCCCGTCGCCCTCACCGCAGCCGGGGCGCTGCTGGCGGGCGTGCTGGGTTCGTTCCTGCTGCGCCGCCGCCTGCAGCGGCTCACCCTGGGGCTTGAACCCGAGGAGATCAGCACGCTGGTCCACGACCAGGTGGCGGTCCTCCAGGGCGTGGACGACGGCGTGGTCGGCGTCTCCGCCGACGGGCGGATCACAGTGTTCAACGCGGCCGCCCAACGGCTGCTGGAACTGCCGGACCTGGCCGGCAGCCGCTGGGAGGACGCTCCGGTGCCATACCAGCTGAAGTCCCTCACCCGTGCCGGCTCCAACAGCCCCGGCGCGGTTGAGCTGGTGGCCGGCGGGCGCGTGCTGGTGGCCAACGCCCGCAAGGCCCTGCACAGGCGGGAGGACCTTGGCTGGGTGCTGATGCTCCGCGACCGCACGGAACTCCAGCAGCTCACCCGGCAGCTGGATGCCGTGGGGACCATGTCCACGGCGCTGCGGGCCCAGCGCCACGAGTTCGCCAACCAGCTCCACACCATTGCCGGGTTCATGAGCATCGGCCAGCACCAGCAGGCCCGGGAGTACCTGGCCCGGCTGGCAGCCACCGGGCCACTGAAATTCCCGGTGGACCAGGCCGAGCTGCTCCAGGACCCGTACCTGCAGGCCTTCGTGGGCGCAAAGGGCGTGGAGGCGGACGAGCGTGGCGTGGCGCTGCGGATCGGCCCGGAGACCCTGGTCCGCGGGCAGGTGGCGGAGGCCCAGGACGTCACCACCGTGCTCGGCAACCTGATCGACAACGCGGTCAACGCCGCGGTGGCAGGCTCCGCCACGGACCGCTGGGTGGAACTGGAGGTGCTGGACGAGCCGGATGACGACGGCGGCACGCTGCACATCGTCGTCGCCGACTCGGGTGACGGGCTGGTGGAGGGAACGGACCCGGAAGCGATCTTCGCGGAAGGCTTCAGCACGGCGTCCGGACCGCTTGCCCGGAACGGCAGCGGCGGCCAGGGGTTTGGGCTGGCCCTGGCGCGCCAGCTGGCCCGGCGGCGCGGCGGGGACGTCAAAGTCCTGGAGCCGGGCAGTCCGGGCGGACCAGGCGCAGTATTCATGGCCACCCTGCCGGGGACCACTTCAGGGACGGCGGGCAGGACAAGCACAGGGACAGCCGGAAAGGATACCCATGCCTGAAGATTTTCGGGTGCTGATCGTGGACGACGACTTCCACGTGGCGAAGCTCCACGCCGCCTACGTGGATTCCGTGGCGGGATTCATGGCGCTGGCACCGGTGGGCACCGCGTCGCTGGCGCTGCAGTCCATCCACAGCCTCAGGCCGGACCTGGTGCTGCTGGACGTCTACCTGCCGGACGCGTCCGGGCTGGACCTGCTCCAGCAGCTGGACGTGGACACCATCATGCTGACAGCAGCCTCCGATGCCATTTCCGTCCGGGTGGCCTTCCGCCGCGGCGCGCTGGGCTACCTCCTGAAGCCTTTTACGTCGGAAGCCCTCTCCCAGCAGCTGCGCTCGTACGCCCGGTACCGCCGCCTGCTGGCGCAGCCCGGGGCACTGGACCAGGAGGCGGTGGAGCGCGCCAAGCGCGCCCTGATCCCCGGCGACGTCACGCCGTCGTCAAAACCCCGCTCGGCCACCGAGGCGGCAGTGCTGGAATCCCTGGTACCCGGCGAGCAGTACTCGGCCGCCGAAGTGGCCGGGCGGGTGGGGGTTTCCCGCGCCACCGCGCAGCGGTACCTGTCCTCCCTGGCTGACGATGGCGCCGTGGACATCCAGCTGCGGTACGGAACGACGGGGAGGCCGGAGCACCGCTACGGTCTCCCCGCCACTCCCTAGAAGGCCCAGGGCAGATCTGCTAGTTTGCGCCCTTCTGTGCCACGAGCTCGATCTCCACGAGCATCTTGGGGTCCAGGAACGGCAGGACGTGCACCAGTGACAGGGTGGGGCGGATGTCGCCGAAGACCTCGCCGTGGGCCCGGCCTGCGTCTTCCCACCTGCTGATGTCCGTGAGGTAGAGCTTGGACTGGACGACGTCCTCGAAACCGAAGCCGGCGTCAGCGAGGACTTTGCCGAGTTTCTGCAGGATGTACTGGGTTTGAGCGTAGAAATCGTCCCCGACGATTCCGTCCTCGCCGCTGGCCGCGGTGGCGGAGATGTAGAGGGTGTTGTCCACCTGGACTGCCCGTGAGTAGCCGAGGGCCTGTTCCCAGACGGAGCCGGTGCCGAAGGTTTTGCGCATGGTGGGCCTTTCACTACTGGATGGGGTTCGGCACCACTGTAGGGCTGCTACACGTCGAGGCGGTAAACCAGCAGTTTTATGTCAGTTCCGGGGACCAGCCAGTCACGTTCGGGCGCCCGGCGGAAGCCCGTCTTGCGGTAGAGGCCGTGGGCGCTTTCCCAGGTTTGTCCGGTGGTGAGGGCAACAGCCTTGATGCCGTCCAGCTGCCTGGCATACTCCAGGATGGCGTCCACCATGGCCCTGCCTGCGCCGCTGCGCTGGACTGCCGGGTCCACCACCAGCATGCGGAACTCGAGCTCGTCCTCAAGGGCGATGTCCGCGTACGGCTCCCCTGCCCGGGCCAGTGTCACCGAACCAACCACGTTGCCGTCCCGTTCGGCCACCCAGATGGTGGCGTGCCCGGCCCGCAGCGCAACGTCCTGGACTTTGCGCATGTAGGGGTGGTCGGCGTCCTCGAAGTAGCCCGCGGCGAGGTAGGAATCACGCGTAATGCGGGCAACGGCGTCGTAATCTGCCTCGACGGCGGGACGGACTGTTATCTGCGGCTGCACCCGTCAATGGTAGTGGTACTGGCCGGTAACACCTGGCAAACCGGTGCTTTTCGTGAGCGAACTATCAGAGCGGGAATTTGCCCGAAAGCTCCAGGCCGCCGGCGCAGGTCCAGGCCTCCAGGCGGTCGGCGTCCGTGGGCCCGCCCTCCAGCGGGCTGGCCAGGCGCGGCCGCCGGACCCAGCAGCCGGCCTCTTCGGCGATGAGCGCACCCGCCGAGAAATCGTGCTCGTTGAGGCCGCGCTCACCGTACGCATCGTGCGTCCCGTCGGCCACGAGGCACAGGTCCAAGGCGGCGGATCCCAGGCGCCGGACATCGGCGAAGCCGTCCATCAGTCCGGTCAGGAAAGCGGCCTGCTCAGCCCGGACCCCGGGATCGTAGCTGAACCCGGTGGCCAGGATCTGGCCCTTCCGGCCCGGGACGGGACCCTCCAGCCGGGTCACCCTCCCTGCTTCCTCCAGCCAGGAGCCCTGGCCGCGTGCGGCGTAGTAGACGCGGCCCAGCGCAGGGGCGTTGACGACGCCGGCCAGCCAGGCGCCGTCGGCATCGGCCACTGCCACGGAGGTGGCGTAGTAGACGATGTTGCGGATGAAGTTGGTGGTGCCGTCCAGCGGGTCGATGGACCAGCGGTAGCCGGTGGGTTCGGCCGGCCTGGTGGTGCCGTGTTCCTCGCCGGTGATGGCGTCCCCCGGGCGGGCCGCTGTGATGACGTCCCGGACGGCGTGCTCGGCCGCGACGTCGAACGCCGTGACCCAGTCGCCGGCGTCGCCCTTGTTGCTGGCCTGGAGGGCCTCTGCGTTGCGGCCGGCCAGCACCGCGGCTCCCGCTGCCGCTGCAGCCTTGGCCACCTCCAGCAGGTCTGTAGGACTCGTCATGCCGTTACCTCCGCGTCAGTGTGTTCTGCCGGGGCCGCAGACTCAGGCCCCTCTCCTTCAGCCCCGCCCTCCAGTTCAGCCCCGCCCTCCAATGCTGCCGGCCCGCCGGCCAGGAGCTGGCGGAAACCGTCCTCGTCCAGCACGGGGACACCCAGCTGCTCAGCCTTGTCCAGCTTGGTGCCGGCGCTTTCGCCGGCCACCAGGTAGCTGGTGTTCTTGGAGACGGAACCGGCCGCCTTCCCGCCCCGGACCAGGATGGCTTCCTTGGCCTCATCCCGGCTGAAGTTCGGCAGCGAGCCGGTGACCACCACCGTCAGTCCTTCCAGCGTGCGGGGCATGGAGTCGTCGCGTTCGTCCGCCATCCGGACCCCCGCGGCCGCCCAGCGGTCCACGATCTCCTGGTGCCAGTCCTCCGCGAACCATTCCTTCAGGGCCGCAGCGATGGTGGGGCCCACCCCGTCAACGTGCGCCAGGTCCTCCTCCGACGCCTGGCGGATGGCGTCCATGGTGCCGAAGGCGGTTGCCAGCGCACGGGATGCCCGCGGGCCCACGTGCCGGATGGACAGCGCAACCAGCACCCGCCAGAGCGGCTGGGCCTTGGCCTTCTCCAGTTCCTTGAAGAGTTTTTCCGTGGTGGCCGTGGGCTTGGACGGTGACTTGGCCGTGCCCTTGCTGTAGAAGTAGGGCACCAGCTCGTATTCGCCCGTCGGCACGCCCTTGGACCGCTTCTCCCGCCGGATGCGGACGCCGGCCAGGTCCTCGCGAGTGAGGTCGAACAGCGCGGCTTCGGAGGTGAGCGGCGGAACTTCCGGCTCGGCCGGCTGGGTCAGCGCAATGGCGGCCTCCCAGCCGAGGGCCTCGATGTCGAAGGCTCCCCGGCCGGCCAGGTGGAACACGCGCTCGCGCAGCTGGGACGGGCAGGACTTCGCATTAGGGCAGCGGATGTCCACGTCGCCCTCTTTGGCCGGAGCCAGCGGCGTGCCGCAGGAGGGGCATTCGGTGGGCATGACAAAATCCCGCACCGGCGGGTCCTGCTGGTCGCGGAGGGCAAGGACCGGGCCCACGATCTCGGGAATGACGTCGCCCGCCTTGCGCAGGACCACGATGTCGCCGATCTTCACGCCCTTGGCCTTGACCACGTCCTGGTTGTGCAGGGTGGCCATTTCCACCGTTGAGCCTGCAACCTTGACCGGTTCCATCATGCCGAAGGGCGTCACGCGGCCGGTGCGGCCCACGTTCACCAGGATGTCGAGCAGCTTGGTGTGCACTTCCTCGGGCGGATATTTGTAGGCCACTGCCCAGCGCGGGACCCTGGTGGTGTAGCCAAGTGCCCGCTGGGTGGCGAAGTCGTCCACCTTGATGACGATGCCGTCGATCTCATGCAGCAGCTTGTGGCGCTGGTCCCCGTAGCGCTTAATGAAGTCCAGGACTTCTCCGACGCTTTTGAGCACCTCTGAGTAGGGGCTGACAGGGAGGCCCCATTCCTTCAACAGGGCGTAGGTCCCGGACTGGCTGCGCGCCTGCAGACCTTCTCGGGCGCCGATGCCGTGGACGAACATCTTGAGCGGGCGCTTTGCTGTTTCGGCGGGGTCTTTCTGGCGGAGCGAGCCGGCTGCAGCGTTGCGGGGGTTGGCCAGGGGCGCCTTGCCGGCTTCAATCAGTGCTTCATTGAATTCGGCGAAAGCCTTCGACGGGATAAAGACTTCCCCGCGGATTTCCATCTCGGCCGGAAAGTCCCCGCCCTGGAGCTGCTGCGGGATCTCCTTGATGGTGAGGACGTTGTGCGTGATGTCCTCACCGGTGGTGCCGTCCCCCCGGGTGGCCGCGCGGACCAGCTTCCCGTCGCGGTACAGGAGGTTGACGGCCAGGCCGTCGATCTTGAGCTCCGTCAGCCAGGCCGCGGCAGGGGTGCCGTCGCCGAGCTTGCCGATGCCGGCCTCGGCCTTGGCGAGCCAGGCCTCCAGTTCCTCGAGGGAAAAAACATCCTCGAGGCTGTACATCCGCTGCAGGTGCTCCACGGCGGCGAACGCGGCGGAGACTTCCCCGCCCACCTCCTGGGTTGGCGAGTCGTTCGCCACCAGTTCGGGGTGGAGCGCCTCGATCTCCTCCAGGCGCCGGAAGAGGTCATCGAATTCGGCATCGGAAACCAGCGGCGCATCTTCCTGGTAATACGCGAACCGGTACTTCCTGACCAGGTCCACCAGGTTCTCGTATTCCTCACGGACGGATTCGGTGGGGACGGCCTCAGGTTCCTTTGGTGTCCCGCCTGTGGCTGTTCCGGCACCGGGGGTCCGGTGCGGAGACATCGAGGCGGTCTTTTCTGCGGGGCCAGGTCCTGTAGTCACAGACCTATCTTGCCTCACCGTCCGTCAGTGTGCCCGGAACCGGCTCCTGCCCCACCAGGAGAAAGCCAGCCCCGCGGTTCCCACCAGCAGGACACCGGCCCTGATGGTCAGGGCGTCCGGCCCTCCATGCGCGCGATGCGTCAGACCCTGTTTTCCGGGGGCAGCGCCACCTGGATTTTCCGGGCCTTGCCGCGGCCCACCACGTAGCCGCGGCCCGGGATGAAGTCCGGGCTGACACGGCCCAGCGAGGTGTTCAGCAGGCTCTCGCCTTCGATGTCGCCGGGGTTCAGCAACAGCCCGCGCCGGCCGGATTTGAACGGCTGGGCAAGGGACCAGGCAGAGGACCAGGTGGAGGTTTCGGATTCCCCCACCACCCACTGGTCCGCCTTGATGGATGCCGTCACCAGTTGGGCCACTCCCGATTCCGCCATGGTGTCGGTGAACTCTGTGAGGCCCTCGATGAAAATGCCCACGGCCCCGGGGTTCCCGGAGGAGTGTTCCACCAGGTCCTCCACCACCTCGGCGAGGTCGTCCGCGCCCACGATGGAACGGCTCCAGATGGGCAGGGACGCGACGGCGGAGCGCCGCGATCCGACGTAGATCAGCTCTGTGTCCGGGCTGGATCTGCGCAGCGCGTACGCGAGCGTCACCAGGGCCACCGTACGCCCCGCGCCCGGAGGGCCGGCCAGGAGCAGCGGTCCCCTGGCCAGGAGCTCGGCGGGCTGCAGCGTTTCGTCGTCGACGCCAATGACCGGCAGGCCCTGGCTGCCGGCAGGCAGGACCTCCAGGTCCACCTGTTCCGGAAGCCTCTCGATGACGGGGGCGGCATCCAGCCCCTGGCGCTGCATGGCTTCACTGAGCTTGTGGACCTCGCGGGCCTGCAGCGCCAGGTTGGAGTTCCCGCCGAGGACTGCCAGCTGGACTTCGAGCCCGTCCAGGAGTCCGCGTCCGGGAGGTGAGGCGGCGTTGAGGACGTCCCGGGGCACGTCCAGGGAAATGTAGTCGTCCTCGGAGGACAGCCGCAGGACCAGGCGGCGCTGGATAGAAGCGAGCAGCGACGCGGGCACGGCGTTCGGCCTGTCACCGGTGACCACCAGATGGATGCCGACGGCGCGGCCGTCCGTGGCCAGCTGGAGGAAGATGTCCCACAGGGCGGACAGCCTGCTGTGTTCGTAGGCCTCACGGAACGCGGACATGCCGTCCACCAGCACGAAGATGCGCTTTTCGTCTGGCCTGTTGGCCAGCTTGCGGTACTCCACGATGGTGGCGGCGCGGACCTCCGCGTACCGGGCGGAGCGCTGCTCCGCGATGTCCCTCAGCAGGCGCAGCAGGCGCCCGACGCGTTCCACGTCGTCGCCGTTGATGATGCCGCCCACGTGGGGAAGCTCTTCCAGCATCCTCAGCCCGGAGGAGCCGCAGTCGATGCCGTAGACATGCACCGGCCCGCCGCGCGGTGTGATGGCCGCGGCAATGGCGATGCCGCGCAGCGCGGCGGACTTTCCTGACCCGCCAGTGCCGTAGATGGCCATGTTCCCGTCCTTGTCCGGTTCGTAGAACACGGTGGGCTGTGACTGGCGGGCGGGGTCGTCGGCAACGCCGAGGAGGAGCTGTTCGTCCGTGCGGGGGTTGGGCAGCCTGGAAAAGTCGTACGTCTTTGCCAGTTCGTCCAGCCAGGGTTTGCGCGGGGCATTGATGGACAGCCTGTCGGCGGCCCGGACGATGGTTGCGGTCATCCGTGCGATGTCGTTGGGGCCTGTGGGCTCTGCTGCTTCGGGTTTCTCCGGAGCCGGGGCTTCCCAGCTGGGCCCCGAACCGAAGGCCATCTCAACAACGTCGATCTGCGGCCGCTGCGGTTTCTCCGTGGTCCAGCCGCCGGCGTAGCCGGTCTGGAAGCCCTGGATCCGGCCGGGTCCCGTCTTCGCGGCGCCGCGGCCCGGGATGGACGGATCAAAGTACGCGGCGTCCGGCACGCCCAGGATGTCCGTGGCGTCGTCCTCATCAGCCATCCGCAGGGCCACCCGCAGGTTGGTGTTGGCACGCAGGCTGTCCTTGATGACGCCCGCCGGGCGCTGGGTGGCCAGGATGAGGTGCAGCCCCAGGGACCGTCCGCGGGCTGCAACGTCCACAACACCGTCAACGAATTCAGGAACCTCGCTGGCCAGCGCGGCAAACTCGTCGACGACGATCACCAGGTAGGGCGGCGCGTCGGGGTCGGCCTCGCGCTGCAGGGCCAGCAGGTCCTTGGCCTTCTTCCGGTTCAGCAGGTGCTCGCGGTAGTGGAGTTCGGCACGCAGCGAGGTCAGGGCACGCCGGACAAGGTGCGGCGAAAGGTCGGTCACCAGGCCCACGGTATGGGGCAGGTTGATGCAGTCGGCGAACGCGGCGCCGCCCTTGTAGTCCACGAACAGGAAGCTGACCCGGTCCGGGCTGTAGGCGGCGGCCATTCCCATCACCCAGGACTGCAAGAACTCTGACTTGCCGGCGCCCGTGGTGCCGCCCACCAGGGCGTGCGGCCCCTCGTTCTTCAGGTCCAGGTACAGCGGTTCGATGCCTTTGGAGCCCACCAGGGCACGCAGGGTGCCGTTGTCCTTGCGGTTGGCCACGGCGCTCGCGTGCACGGAATTGTTTTCCGTCCAGCGTTCGGCGACGGACTGGGGGTTGTCCAGGAAGTCCTTGCCGATCAGGGTGGCATAGGAGACGGCCCGCGGGAGGTCGGAGTCGTCGTTCACGGGTTTGCCCACATCCATGACGGGCGCCAGCATCCGGGCCAGCTGGGCGGCCAGCTCCGCGTCAACGCTTTCGCAGCTGACGGGGTACGTATGCCTGCCCAGGCGGACCTGCCCGGTGGTGGTGCCATGGCCGCCGTCCACCACCATGAAGTCGCGGCAGGCTGCGGGAAGCGACTGGATGTCAGTGGCCACCCAGATCACGTGGACGCCGGAGTCAGGGCCGCGCTCCGCAAGCCGGGTGAGCCGGCCGCGGTCCACCGGGGCGTCGTCCTCCACGATGACCAGCACGGCCGGCAGCACCGGTTCCGGCACCTCCTGCTTGGCGGGGTCCAGTTCCGGCCGGAGGTCGGCGCCGGTGCGTTTGGCCGCCGCCTCCCGGGCGTCAAGGAGGTCCTCAAGCCGGGCCAGCAGCGATGCACCGCCGGCTGAGCCGGCCGCAAGGTGGTCGCCGGCGAGGGGGCTGTGCCCCGAGCCCACGTGGGGAAGCCACTGCAGCCAGTTCCACCGTTCCCGGGACTGGGCTGACGTGATGGCCGCGAGGACCACCTCCGCGGGCGAGTGGAGCCCCACGAGCTGCAGCACCATGCCGCGGGCCACGTCATCCACCAGGCCGCGGGCGCCGGCAATGCCCAGGGATCCGGAGCTCCGCAGCTGCGAGACAACGGGAACGCCCTCAATGTCGCGGAACTGCTTCAGGCAGTCCTGGATCTCCCGGGCGTACTGGACTTCGGTGTCGTTGTTCTGCGGTTCCTCAAGAAGGACCCGGGAAGGCGCCGTGCCCAGGCCGAACCGAAGGCCCAGGAACCAGCGGTGTTCCGGACGGTGGGTCCACAGCAGCGGCCCCAGTTTGTAGATAGCGTCAACGGTGTCGCTGACGGACGGTGCCTCCTGCAGGCGGACGGCGCGTTCCACCTGCTGCAGTTCGGTGACGTCGTGGCGGAAGTCGGCCATGGAGGCGCGGAACTGCTTGAGCTGTTCCTTCTGCTGGCGCCTGGTCCGCATTTTCTGGTCCACGTAATGGCCCACGACGAACAGCGGCATCATCAGCATGAACAGCACCGAGAGCGGGTTGCCGGTCACGGCGAAGATCACGGCGCCCATCAGCAGCGGGGTGATCATCATGATGTACGGGAACGGATTGTCCTCGGGCCGTTTGGGCCCGGACGGGACCACGCGCTTTGGCTCCTCGAAGCGGGGAACCACCCGGGGTGACCGGTTGAAGCTGACCAGGGGCGACGTCGGGGCTGCCGCGTGGTTATGCCCCAGCGGCACCACGGTCACGGTGGTGTCGCCCAGGGTGACCGTGTCCGAGGAATTGAGGGTGGCCCGGGTGACCGGAAGTCCGTCCATCAAGAGCCCGTTGGCGGAGTTGGTGTCCACGATTTCCACGCCGTCGCCCACCGTGATCCGGGCGTGCCGCTTGGACGTCAGGGGGTCCGAAAGGCGGATGTCCACGTCCCGGTCCCGGCCGATGTAGCTGGTGCCCGTGGGCAGCGAAAACTCGCGGCCGGCGTCGGGCCCCGAGAGGACCCGGAGGGTGGCCGCTGCGGGACCGCGGCCGGCACCGGGCACGTCGAACTGCGCGCTGACCTGTGCCAGTGACACCACGGAGCCGGGGCGCAGGCCGGACTCCAGGAGGTTGTCGGTCCGGGTAAGCGTGTTTCCGCTCAGGCCCGCGCCCACGAAGGCTTCCTCGATCCGCAGGGAGAGGTTGTCCGGGGCCGGCGTGCCCTTGCGGCCCGGGTCCGCGGCCCAGAGCACGGCAGCGGTATCGGCCACTGTGGCCAGGCCATCCACCGTGACGGCCAGGTCCTTGGTTTCTGCAGGATCCCTGCGAAGGGTCAGGCGGATCCTCATCCTTCGTCCACGCCCCTCATCTTCTCCAGCAGGTACAGGTCCTCAGGCGTCACCAGGTGCGACGTCACGGCGTGCTCCACCAGCCGGGCGCGGCGGTTGGTGGCCAGTTTGCCGCCGCCCCCGCGCAGGCCCACCACCCCCACGCGGTCGAGCTTGTCGCAGACATTGTCCAGCTTCCGGTTGAAGCGGGTCAGGGCCCAGCCCAGGGTCTTAGCGGCCGCAGCCGAGGAGGGAATGGCGCTGAAGCCGGTTCCCTCCCGCCGGAGCATGGGTTCGGCGAGGGCCACGATGAGTGCCTTCTGGGAGTCCGTAAACACCACCGGGCCGATGGTGGTGTCACCGTTGCTGTCGCCCTCGCGCGACTCCTGCCGGAAGGACGGTGTCTTCAGGTGCACCGCGAACTCGTAGGTGGTGGGCCCGGCGGTGAAAATGATGTTCGTGTGGCTGAAGACCAGCGGGATCCGGGCGCCCGGTGACAGCCAGGCCTGCATTCCGCCGGAGGCATCCGCCACCGTCGCCGAGAGCATGCTGCCCACGTTGCTGAGCCACCAGATCCCGTCGTAACGGGCCACCTGCAGGAACTGCCGGTGCAGGTACGGGTTGTCATCGACTTCCAGGTCGCCTTCGCGGCCGATGTTGAAGACGTCCTCGTCCGATGGCTCGTACCACTCACCACAGAAATCTATTGCTAGATCCCCCATTTTCTGTGCCTCCTCGTTGGGCAAAATTTCACCGGGCTAACTTTTTGTTGGACAAGCTGCCGTTCGACAACCTGGTCGTTCGGCCACAGCGCGTTGCGTCGCTGTGCTGCTGTTGCTGTGCTGCTGGGATGGGCATCGGCTCATGGGCCGGTGCAGGCAATGGAGCTTTCCTCCATCGGGGAGAACGCGCCGTCAGAGCGCACGATCATGACCTGGATGCAGGTCTCCCCCGACGGGTTCGCCGTCACCTTGACGGGCGGGTGGTCGATGGACTGGTAGTCGCCGCCGCCACCTATGGTGTAGACCCGCCATTTGTATGTGTCTCCCTCTTTGGGCTGCGGGTTCACCCAGGTGAAGGAGGCGTTGCCGTCCCCTGCCGCTGTCCCGGTGAGGCCTTCCACGTCCGGCACGGTTCCGTTATCCAGTGCATCGGCCGGCGGCCTGCTGGCCTGCTGGGTCTCCACCGCCGCGGGCTTTTCGGGCGAGGCATTGGCCACCACCAGGCCCACCACCGCAGTGAGGGCCAGCAGGGTGCCGCCCGAGATTGCCAGCCAAAGGTTGCGCCTGCCGTGATCCGCAGCCGGAGCCGCAGCAGCCGGCTCCTCCACCCTTGCCGGCCGGTGGACGGTGGTGTCCGCGACGTCAGCGCCCGAGCCAAGGCGGCTTCCAGGCAGCGTGCCCTCGTCCTGGGCTGCACCGGCATTGCCGCCGGAACCGCGCAGGACTGTGGCGTTCGCCCACTCCTGCTGCTGCGGGGCCGGGGCTGGTGCCGGTGGGGAGCCCGCGGAGGCGGTCGGGGTAAAGCGCGACGGCGGGGCCTCCGCTGCGGGGCCCTGGCCGTTACTGTGTTGGTTGCCAGCGCCTTGGCCTCCACCGCTTTGGCTGCCGCCGGCCTGTGGCCAGGTGCGTGCCGGGAAGGTAGGGGCGCTGCCGGTCCGTTCCGGATCGATCGCCGCGATGCTCCGGACCCGCGTCTCCTCGACGCCGTCGTCCGGCTGGCTGTCCTCGTGGTGCGGCTCCTCCAGCACTTCAAAGGGTGTGACGGAGAGGTTGAGTTCCGCCTGGATGCGCTGCAGGGCCAGGGCGAAGGCGTGCGCTGAGGAGTACCGCGACTGCGGCGACTTTGCCATGGCCGTGGAGAGCGCCAGCTCCAGGGACTCGGGGACGTCCGCGCGGCCCAGGCGCGGCACCGGCGTGTTGCTGATCCGGCTGATGAGCTCCCGCTGCGAGTTGTCCGCCCCGGGCATCACAAAGGGCGACCGGCCGGCCAGCAGGGTGTAGAGCGTGGCACCGAGGGCCCACACATCCACCATGACCCCGTCCACCGCGCCGTCGGTGAACTGCTCGGGCGGGGACCAGGGAATGGACATTCCTGAGTCGTCGTCGGCGTCCCCGGCGAGCGTGCCGGAGATGCCAAAGTCGGTGAGGGCGGGACGGTTGTAGTCCGTGACCAGGATGTTGGCAGGCTTGATGTCGCGGTGGGCGATGCCGGCACGGTGGGCGGTTTCGACGGCGGAGGCCACCTGGATGCCGACGGCCAGGACTTCATCCACGCTGAACCGCTGCCGGCGGTACCGGACGTCCAGGCTGGGCCTGGAGCAGTACTCCATCGCCAGGTAGGAGTGGCCGTCGTCGGTCACTTCCGCTTCGAAGATGGTGACGATGTACGGATGCGAGGACAGCTGGGCCATCAGGTTCGCCTCGGATTCGAACCTGCGGCGGGCACCTTCCGTTTTCAGGTCCGAGAGCAGCACCTTGACTGCAACCTTACGGCGCGGCCTGTCCTGTTCGTACAGGTAGACGTCGGAAAAACCGCCGGAACCCAGCAGGCTGATATAGGTGAACCCCTGGATGCGGGGAGGCGGCGCGACGGGCCGTTTGGAACTCAAGGAATCTCCTCAAAGCGCAGCGAGATGTTGTCGCCCAGTTCAGCGATGTCACCGTCCAGCAGGATGGCCATCTCGTTCTGTGCCAGGCGGCGGGGAGACTGGCCTTCACGCACCAGGACTGTACCGTTCGTGGCCTTGAGGTCGCACAGCATGACGTGCCAGCCCTCCAGCCGGACCTCCACATGGGACCGCGAGATGTCACCTTCGGGGCTTGGAACCTGGACCAGCCTGGGCATGACGCCGCCCTGGACCCGGGACACGGACGGCTGCCGTCCGATGATCAGTGACTGGTCGAGGTCCAGGAGTTCCCCGGTGGACACGCGCACCCGGCCCAGCCGGGGGCGCGGCACCTGGACGGCGTCCGGGATCAGCCCGGCCCCGCACGCGGCGCACTGCGCCCGGGTGGGAGGGTTGGCGTGGCCCTGGCGGCAGACCCTGGCCAGGACTGTGGGTCCGGCCGCCGGATCCTCCGCAACCGGTGTGGCGGGCTGTCCGGCTGAGGGCGCGATGCTGCTCTTCATGACCGTCTGGCCGTCGTGGTCAGTGTCGACGGCGGCGCTGCCAGCATGGGGCTGCTGCGCGGCAGCGGCCGGCGCAGCACCACCGGGAGCCGTGGACGGCAGGACACCGGCTGATGCCGGCGCGGCCATGGCGGGCCGTGGACCAGCGCCGGCCTGCGGGACATTCGCCTGCGGGGCATGTATCTGCGGGGTGCTGCCCTGTGGGGCGGTGTCTCCACCCTTCTTCCACGGAACGGAGTCGATGAGCCCCCCGGCAGGAGCGGGAGATACGGGGGAAAGAGTGGGTTCGTGAGAAGCAGGAGGTGCGGGAGGGGCTGCCGGCGGCCCTGCCGCGGGCGTCGGGGCCGGTGCGGGACGTTCCTGTCCGTCAGTCTGCCCGGGGACTGGGGGTTCTGCCTGTTCCTCCACCTCCGGGCCTGCTTCTGGAGTTCCGTCGATTTCCGCCTCGCCGTCGTCCCGTACTGCCGCGTCCTCGATGCTCCGCACAACGGTCCTCTCCCAGAGGTGGTCGTAGGAGCTCGTGTGGTCGCTGGCGGGGGCTGCCCGCCCGGCGGGAAGTACCGGCTCACCGGGAGCGGGTTCTGCCGGATGGACTTGTGCCGGACGTACCCCCGAGGGAAGTATTTCTGCTGGCGCGGAGCCGACAGATGGAGCATCGTCAGGGCCGGAATCCGCGCCGGAGTCCGGACCGGAACCTGTCACGGCAACGTGCGCGTTGCCGTCTTCCTGCTCCCGGTCGCCGTCCTGGTCCTCCTGGTCGCCGTCGTCGGCCAGCAGGTCGTCGTCGAGCACGCCGGCAACGGTCTCGGCCGAGGCACCGTGTTCCGGCGCAACGGTCTCCATTGCGGCCTCGCGGTCCGGGACGATGGTCATCTCCGCGGAGCTGTCAGCACCGGGCGCGGCGTCCCGGACGTCAGCGATGCCTGCGGAGTCCACCACAACCGAGGCCGGAGCGGCTCCGGAAGGTCCAAGTTCCGGCTGGCGCGGGGCCAGCACAAGCGCCAGGGAGTGCAGCAGGACAACACCCTCCCCCAGCGGCAGTTCCTGCTGCCCTGCCGGGCCGGCAGCCGGAATGGCCAGCCGGCATGACCCCGGGAGGGCGAACCGGCGCTCGTTCCAGGTGGTGACGTCCCTGCCGTCGAGCTCAACGCGCCCGTCGGGCAGCTCCACTGCGAGGTCGAGGTCGCCGCGGAGGAAGACCCGCAAGGGACCGGTGGCCTCGAGGATGCCGAAGGACGGTATCTGCGCCAGCGAGCCTCCCGAGCTGCTGGTCACCGCGTGGAGTACTTCGTGGACTTCGGGATTGGTGCCCAGCAGTTCCCACACCGCACCCGCCAGTGCCGGCGGAGAATCCGGGCCCAGGATGACGGCCGTGCTCCCACGGACAATTCCCAGCCAAGTGCCCGGAACATAGCTAGTGCCGGTCATCGGAAGGCTCCCCATCCTGGAGCGCGGCTGCTTCGCCGCCGTGTTGGGGCGCAGCCTGTGCCGCCTGCGACCGGGGCAGCGTGTCTTCATCCACCACATCAGGGTCGCGCCGCGGTGCGGTGGTGACGGCACCGGCGTCATTCAGGACATTCCTGGCATCCACCACGATCACCGTGATGTTGTCGCTCCCCCCGCTCCGGAGCGCGGCCTGGATCAGGGCATCGGCGGCTTCCTGGGGGTCACCCACCGTGCTGAGGATGCGGAGGATGTGCTCGTCCGTCAGCTCGCCCGTGAGGCCGTCCGAGCAGACCAGGACCCGGTCGCCTTCCTCCACGGGGAGCAGCCAGTAGTCGGCCTCGGTCTCGTCTCCCGTGCCAAGCGCGCGGGTCACCACGTGGCGGCGCGGGTGGACGGTGGCCTGTTCCGCGGTGATCTCCCCCGCGTCCACGAGTTCCTGCACCTCGGAGTGGTCCACGCTGATCTGGACAAACCGTCCCTGGCTGAGGCGGTACGTGCGGGAATCGCCGATGTTCATCACCAGCCAGTAGGGCATGCCCATCTGTTCCACCACCACGGCACCGGCCAGGGTGGTTCCGGCGCGCGCCCCGGTGGCCTCGCGGATGGAGGTGTCCGCCTGGACCAGGTACTGCTGCAATACGGCTGCGGTGACGGTCCGTTCACCTGTGGCCAGCTGCGGGATGGCAGCGAGGGCGCGGACGCACATGCCGCTGGCCACTTCGCCTGCCTCATGGCCTCCCATCCCGTCTGCCACGGCAAACACAGGATCGGAGGCGATGTAGGAATCCTCGTTCAACTCCCGGCGGAGTCCCCGGTCTGTCCCGTAGCCGTAGCTCAGGCTGAGGCCCGGCTGGAAGGTGGAGGGAACGCTGGCGGGCTGTTGGTTCATGCCTGTCCTAGGTAAAAGGTCCGGTCTCCGAAGTGGACACTGGATCCCGGGATAACAAAAGTGGGGACCCCCGGCGCGAGGGGCGTCCTGGCGCCGTTGGGGGTGGTCACGGCGCTGCCGTTCGTGGAGTTCCGGTCCGTCACCCAGATCCCCGCGCCATCGGTCAGCAGGTGGAGGTGGGTCTTGGAGATGGAGCGGCCGGGATCGTCGACGGCGAGGAGCTGGGCATGCTGTTCGCCCGCCTGGCCCACGGGGTTGCGGCCCACCAGGACACTCCGGTCCAACTGGAAGTCGCGGCCGTCGTCCAGCCGGATCCGCAGTACAGCGATAGGTGCCGGCCCGCCTGCGCCCGGCCGCACCTGGGTGCGTTCAACGTCGTCGTCCACGTGGTGCTGCGTGCCCTGCCCACCCAAGGCGGGAAGGGGCGGGGCAGCGGGCACAGAAACACCACCGGAAACAGGTTGGCCGGCAGGCGCAGCAGCTGCCGGCGGCGCGAAGGACGCTGGCGCGGCGTAGGGCATGGTCTCCGACGGCGGCGTCGGGGCGGA
>NZ_JBJURL010000052.1:0-29264 GCF_046097905.1 Pseudarthrobacter sp. NKDBFgelt
CGCACTGACCTATCGAGCCGGCGTCGTCCTGTACGCCGTCGTCATCTGGCTACGCCAATAAGGAGACACACCCTAGCACGAACACTTCGTGCGGTTGTTCTGATCGTCGGTTTGCGGTCACCCCGCACAGGGAAATGTAACCCTTGACACAGGTCTAGTAACGCGCGTAACCTCTCTATATGCGCAAGTAACGCGCGTTACTTATCTGGCAGCATCACCGATCACCACCGGAGCATTCAATGGCGAAAACCACCACCTCGAACCATGCCGGGGCCGCGCGGCAGCGGGGTGTCACCATGAATGATGTTGCCAAGCACGCGGGGGTTTCCCGGACTGCGGTTTCGTTCGTGCTGAGCAACCGCGAAAATGCCAGCATCTCCGAAGAGACCCGCACCCGGATCAACGAAGCTGTCCAGGCCTTGGGCTACCGCCCAAATGCCGGAGCACGTGCACTGGCATCCCAGCGCAGTGACTGGTACGGGATTGTTACCGAGATCGTCACGGCACCGTTCGCCGTCGACATCATCAAGGGTGCACAAGACCAAGCCTGGCTCGACCGCAAGTTCCTGCTCATCGCGCCCTCCGACCAGGCCGATGCCGTAGGACCCAACCAGGGCCTGGAGGACGCAGCAACCGAAAAGCTGCTGGAGCAGCGCGTGGAAGGACTTCTGTACGCAGCCACGTTCCACCGTGGCGTGCACGTGCCCGAAACCGCCAAGGAAGTACCCACCGTACTGATCAACTGCTTCGACGCCGACGGGAAGCTGCCCTCGATCGTCCCGGACGAACGCGCCGGCGGCCGCACCGCCGTCGAACGTTTGCTCCAGGCCGGCCACCGCAGGATCGGCGTCATCAACCTGGACCCGGCCATTCCCGCGGCAATCGGGCGTTTGGAAGGTGCCCGCGAGGCACTCGCCGACGCCGGACTCGAGCTGGACCCGGAACTCGTGGTCCCCGGATACGCCACGGCGGACGGCGGGTATGAGGCCGCGTGCCACATCCTGGACCGCTACCCACAGCAGGACAGGCCAACCGCGCTGTTCTGCCTCAACGACCGCATGGCGATGGGCGCATACGACGCCATCAAGGAACGGGGCCTGACCATCCCCGGAGACATCGCCGTGATCGGCTTCGACAACCAGGAACTGATTGCGGCCTACCTCAGGCCCAAGCTGACCACGGTTGCGTTGCCGTTTGAAAAAATGGGCGCCCTGGGAGTCCAGACGCTCGCAGCTCTGACAGCAGGACAGCCGATTGTTGCCGACCAGCAATTAGTCGGCTGTCCGCTGCTAGAACGCTCTTCGGTCTGACCGCGAAATCACTGGCGAAGAGCAACCCCTCCCCCACCCCTTCACCTTGCTGATGAAGATAGGAAAGAGATAACCATCATGACACAACCCCGATTCCTGAGGGCTGCCCGCACCACGGCGGCCGGGCTGGCGGTAGGCGCACTGCTGCTGACCGGCTGTGCGGCCAACAGCAACAAGGCTGCCGGCACCGACGCCGCAGCGAACGCCAGCGCCTTCCTCACCATTCCGCGTGAGGACATGGGCACGTTTGTCCAGAACTTCAACCCGTTCGCCCCCACCGTCAACCCCATGGTCCAGCAGTCCATCTACGAGTCGCTGCTGATCTTCAACCCGGCCAAGGGTGACACGGTACCGTGGCTGGCCACTGAATGGGAGGCGGCGGACGACGGCAGGTCCATCACCTTCACCCTGCGCGACGGCGTTAAGTGGTCCGACGGCCAGCCCTTCGTGGCCGAGGACGTCGCCTACACCTTCGAACTCCAGAAGAAGCTCAAGGGTGGCTTCGAGTACCTGGACACCGTGAGCGCCGAAGGCACCAACAAAGTGACCTTCACCTTCAACAAGCCGTGGTCGCCGGCCCTGTACGACGTCGGGCACCTCACCATCCTGCCCAAGCACGTATGGTCCGCCCTTGCCGACCCGGAGAAGGAGGCCAATGCCAAGCCTGTCGGCACAGGCCCTTACACCGAGGTTGACAGTTTCCAGGCCCAGTCGTTCGTGCTGAAAAAGAACCCCAATTACTGGCAGCCGGACAAGCAGAAGATCGCCGGTATCAAGATGCTCGCCTTCGCAGGAAACGACGGCGCCAACCTCGCCGCCGCGAACGGCGATGTTGACTGGGCCCCGCAGTACATCCCGAACATCGAAAAGACGTTCGTTTCCAAGGACAAGGAACACCGCCACTACTGGTTCCCGGCCACCGGCGCCATGATCAACTGGCAGCTCAACACCACCAAGGCCCCCTTCAACGATGTCGACGTCCGCAAGGCCCTGAGCATGGCCGTTGACCGGGAACAGGTCACCACGATCGGCATGAGCGGCTACGCCGAGCCTGCGGACTGCACCGGGCTTTCCGGCAACTACGAGACCTGGAAGAACAACGAGGTCAAGGAGAACTGCACCTGGACCAAGCTGGACGTCCAGAAGGCCAATGAGCTGCTGGACAAGGCGGGCTACCCGAAGGGTGCCGACGGCAAACGCACGCTCAAGGACGGCAAGCCCTTCGAGTTCAAGATCTCCGTGGGCGCATCCTCTTCCGACTGGCTGTCCGTAGCCAACGTGATCGCGCAGAACCTGGCAGAAGTCGGCGTCACGGCAAAGGTGGAGTCCCCGGACTGGGCTGCCGTGGTTGCCGGCTACGAAACGGGCGACTTCGACTCCGGCATTGTCTGGAGCGCCAACGACCCCAGCCCGTACAAGTACTTCAACTCCTCCATGGGCACAGCCACGGTCAAGCCCGTGGGCACCAAGACGTTCGACAACTACCACCGCTTCGGCGACGCCGAGGCTGACGCCCTGCTGGCAGAGTTCGCTGCGGAGTCCGACGAGTCCAAGCAGAAGGACATCGCCAACAAGCTGCAGGAAGAATACGACGACGCCGCACCGCTGGTGCCGCTGTTCTCCGGTCCGGAGTGGGGCGCCTTCAACGACACCCGCTTCACCGGCTGGCCCACCGAGGACAACCCCTACGCAACCCTGTCGGTCCGCTCCCCTTCTACGGTGCTTGTCCTGACCACCTTGGAACCGCGCCAGTAACACAGCGCGCCACCCACAACAGCTGGCCGCCGGATCATCCGGCGGCCAGCCCCCAAACTTTCCGTAATTCCCGAATGGAGGGAAACCGTGCGCTTTATCCTGCGCCGCCTGGGTTTCTACCTGATCGCCTTCTGGGCATCCATCACCCTGAATTTCCTGCTCCCCCGCTTCATGCCCGGGGACCCCGTCTCCCGTATGTTCGCCCGCACCCAGGACAGAATGCAGCCGGAACAAATCGAGGCCCTGCGCAAGCTGCTCGGTGTTGATGACCGGCCACTCTGGGAGCAGTACATCGGCTACATGACCAACATCTTCACCGGGCAAATGGGCGTTTCCATCTCCCGTTTCCCCACTCCGGTCACCGAGGTCATTGCGTCCCAGATCGGCTGGACCCTCCTGCTCGGCGGAACCGCCCTGGTGATTGCCGCCGTCGTGGGTAACCTGCTGGGCGTCCTGGCCGCCTGGCGGCGCGGCGGCGCAATCGACTCCGCGCTTCCACCGCTGCTCGTATTCATCGGCTCGTTCCCGTACTTCTGGCTCGCCATGGGCGCCCTGTACCTTTTCGGCGTGGTACTGAACTGGTTCCCCATCCGGCACGCCTTCACCGCCGGCCTGGAGCCCGGGTTCACGTGGGAGTACATCGGCGACGTCGGCGCCCACCTGGTGCTTCCGGCCCTGACCATCGTCCTGGTCTCCATCGGCGGCTGGATGCTGGGCATGCGGAACACCATGATCGCCACCAACTCCGAGGACTACATCACCATGGCCGAAGCCAAGGGACTCCGCCCGGGCCGCATCATGCTCCGCTACGCAGCACGCAACGCCATGCTCCCCTCGGTCACAAGCTTCGGCATGGGACTGGGATTCGTGGTGGGCGGTGCGCTGCTCACCGAGGTGGTGTTCGCCTACCCCGGCGTCGGATACCAGCTCCTCAACGCCGTCCAGGGCCTCGACTACCCGCTCATGCAGGGCCTGTTCCTGACCATCACCGCCGCCGTGCTGCTGGCCAACTTCCTTGTGGACATCCTCTACGTCCGCCTCGACCCGCGCGTGCGCAGCAACTAGAGGGAGCGATCATGACAACCGCAATCCTGAAGCAACCCGGCACAACGGCCGCCAAAACCCCGGCGGCCCGCAAGCCCAACCGCAGCTTCGTCCACGGCATCCTGACCAACAAAAAAGCCCTGACAGGCATGGCCGTGATGCTCGTCTTCATCGCACTGGCCCTGCTGGCACCGGTACTCTTCCCCGGCGACCCGTCGCGGATCACCGCCATGGCCTCCATGGAACCATCAGCCGAGCACTGGCTGGGAACTACAGCGAAGGGCCAGGACGTGCTCGCCCTGACCGTCCACGGATCCCGGAGTTCCCTCTTCGTGGGGCTCACCGTGGGCTTCGCGTCCACCTTCATCGGCATCCTGGTGGGACTTGCCTCCGCGTACTTCGGCAAGTTCATCGACGAAGCGCTGTCCCTGGTAACCAACGTCTTCCTGCTCCTTCCCGGCCTGCCGCTGCTGGTCATCCTGGCCGCGTTCCTCCCTCCGGGGCTGGGCACAGTGATTCTTGTCCTCGTGGTCACCGGCTGGGCAGGCTCAGCGCGCGTCCTGCGCTCACAGGCCCTGTCCATCCGCTCCAAGGACTTTGTGGCCGCGGCCGTGGTATCCGGCGAACGGGCCGGCCGGATCATGTTCCGTGAAATCCTGCCCAACATGGCCTCGATCGTCATGGGCACCCTGCTGGCCTGCGTCATCTACGGCATCGGTGCCCAAGCAGGCCTGGAGTTCCTGGGCCTGGGCGATGCCAGCACGGTCTCGTGGGGCAACAACCTCTTCTGGGCAGGCAACGAAGGCGCCCTGCTGACCGGCAGCTGGTGGGTGTTCGTTCCCTCGGGCGTCTGCATCGCACTGGTCGCCTTCGCCCTGGCCCTCATCAACTACGCCGTGGACGAGGTCACCAACCCGCGCCTGCGGAAGATCAAAACCCCGAAAGATACCGAAAGGAGCGCCTCAAAATGACCATCTCCCAAGTGTCCTTCGGCTCCCACGAACCCGTCCTGGACGTCAAGGACCTCACCGTCAAGTACATCGGCGACACCCGCTCCACCACCGCCGTGGACCGCGTTTCCTTCAGCATCGGCACCGGTGAGGTGTTCGGGCTCGCAGGGGAATCAGGCTGCGGAAAATCGACCATTGCCAACTCGATCATGCGGCTGCTCAAGGATCCCGCGAAGATCGCAGGCGGCAGCATTTCCTTCGGCGGCAAGGACGTCCTGGCCATGAGCCCGGAGGAGCTGCGGCGCTTCCGCTGGCAGGACGTGGCCATGGTGTTCCAGTCAGCCATGAACTCGCTCAACCCGGTGCTGACCATCGGTGAACAGATTGTGGACATCTTCACCACCCACGCCGGCTACTCCCGCAAGGAGTCCCTGCGGCGCGCGGCTGAACTGCTGGAACTGGTGAGGATAGACCCCGCACGCCTCAAGTCCTACCCGCACCAGCTCTCGGGCGGCATGCGGCAGCGAGCCGTGATTGCCATGGCCGTGGCCCTCAAGCCGTCCCTGTTGATCCTGGACGAACCCACTACCGCGCTGGACGTGGTGGTGCAGCAGGAGATCATGGCCCAGATCAAGGAACTCCAGCGCGAGCTCGGCTTCTCTGTCCTCTTTATCACCCACGACATGTCACTCATGGTGGAACTCTCGCACCGGATGGCCGTGATGTACGGCGGCAGGATCGTGGAGACTGCAAAAGCGCAGGACGTCTACACCAACCCCCGCCACCCCTACACCCAGGCGCTGATGGGCGCATTCCCGCCGCTCACCGGCCCGCGGGTACCGCTGACGGGACTGCCCGACGGCGTGAAGTTCCGGAACATCCCGGACCTCACCGAGGCGGCACCCGGCCACTTCGTGGCTCCGCTTGGTGCCGACGCTCCAGTGATTGATTCCGCAGACCTGGCAGGAGCCGCACGATGAGCCACTCCCTGACATCCCCGGTGGCTGCGTCCACCTCACGCACCCCCGCCCTTGAAATCCGTGGCCTCGGCAAGTCGTTCCCCATTGGAGGGCTGTTCTCCCGCGACTCAGTCCGCGCCCTGCACGGCGTGGACCTGACCATCAACCGCGGCGAAATCGTCGCACTTGTGGGAGAGTCAGGTTCCGGCAAGAGCACCCTGGCCCGCTGCGTTGCCCGGCTCGAGAAGCCGACCCGCGGTGCGATCCTGATCGACGGCGTCGACATCCTCAAGCGCGATCGGTTCCAGGCGTCGCGTGCGTTCCGGTCCCAACTGCAGATGGTCTTCCAGGACCCCTTCGGTTCACTGAACCCGGCCCACAGGATCGAGCACTTCCTGCGGCGTTCGCTGGCGATCCACGGCAAAGGCGGCGGTTCCGCGGAGGAGACCGTGCGGCGGCTCGAAGAGCTCATGACCACTGTTGGCCTGCAGGCTGACATGCTGAACTCGTATCCGCACGAGCTCTCGGGCGGCCAGCGCCAACGCGTTGCGATTGCGCGGGCCCTCGCTGTGGAACCTCAAGTCATCCTGGCCGACGAGCCCACCTCCATGCTTGATGTGTCCGTCCGGATCGGTGTGCTGAACCTGATGCGCAAGCTCCGTGACGAGCAGGGCATCTCCATGCTCTACATCACCCACGACCTCGCGTCCGCCCGCTACCTGGCGGACCGGACGGCAGTCATGTTCGCCGGTGAACTCGTTGAGGAAGGCGAGTCCCTGGACCTGCTGTCCAACCCCGCACACCCCTACACCCAACTCCTGGTTTCGGCTGTTCCGGATCCCGCACGGGCAGGCTCGTATGATCCCGTCCGCCGGGCCGAACTGCGGCAGGCGGTGATGGCTTCCACCACATGCGCTTTCGACGGCGACCCGAACCAGGCCTGTTCGGCCGAAGAACCCGTGCGCCACCAGGTTGGAGACCCCGAAAACCGCCACTGGGTGCGCTGCCACCTCTACCGGCCGTGGGCCGGCGCCGCCGGCCATGCCCTGGCGGGCGAACCAACCCCACCCGGCCGCCCGGCGTCGAACGCTCAAGAAAAGGCTTCCGCATGACTGAACTGACCCACCCGCTCGCAACCGTTCCACAGGATGAGCTGGTTGCCAGGGCCGAAGCCGACCCCCTCCGGCCGCGCTTCCATTTCGTTTCACCGGCCGGTTGGCTCAACGATCCCAACGGCGTCAGCCAATGGAACGGCACCTACCACCTCTTTTACCAGTACAACCCGGAGGGCGCGTTCCACCACCGCATCCAGTGGGGCCACGCCACCAGCACGGACCTCGTCACCTGGACGGACCAGCCCGTTGCCTTGGAACCGTCCGCAGGACCGGACGCCGAGGGCTGCTGGTCCGGGGTCCTGGTGAACGACGGCGGCACGCCCACCCTGGTGTATTCGGGGCGGCTCGAAGGCAGGGAGCTGCCCTGCGTCGCCATAGGATCCCCTGACCTTCTGAACTGGACCAAGGACCCCGCAAATCCCGTGATCGCAGCGCCGCCGGCTGGAGTAGACATCACGGCGTACCGCGACCACTGCGTCTGGCGTGAAGGAACGAAGTGGCGGCAGCTGGTGGGTTCGGGAATCAGCGGACGCGGCGGTACGGCGTTCCTGTACGAGTCAGCGGACCTGCGGACCTGGGACTACATCGGGCCTTTGTTCATCGGCGATGCCTCGCAAGGTGATCCTGCGGACACTGACTGGACGGGGACCATGTGGGAATGCGTGGACCTTTTCCGGGCCGGGCAGGGTTCGCTGGGATCCGCGACGTCTGACGGCTCACCGGATGTGCTGGTCTTCTCCGCCTGGAACGACGGCGACACCCACCACCCGCTGTACTGGACCGGCCGGTATGCCGGTGACAGCTTCGAGCCCGCGGCCCTGCACCGGCTCGATTACGGCGGCCGCTTCTTCTACGCACCGCAATCGTTCCAGGATGAGTCCGGCCGGCGCGTCATGTTCGGCTGGATGCAGGAAGGCCGAAGCGATGCCGCGATGGTGGAGGCCGGCTGGTCCGGAGTGATGAGCCTGCCTCGAACCGTCACGGCGGCCGAGGACGGGACCCTCCGCTTCGCACCCGTACCAGAGATAGAAAAGCTGCGCCGTGACCACGTGGGTTTGTCCGGACAGGTGCTAAGCGGTTTGCTGGAGCCCCTGGACACCGGTGTGTCCGGCAAGCAACTCGATATCGAACTGGAGCTCGAACTGGAACCGGGCGGACTGGTGCGGCTCGGTGTGCTGGGCTCCGTTGGCGGGGGCACCTCCGGCAGCCCCGCCGAGGAAACAGTCATTGAGTTGTACAGGGCGGCTGACGGCGGCAATAATGGCACGCTCCGCCTGGACCGCACCCGAAGCAGCCTTGATCCAGCCGTTGATGCGGACGACAAGTCAGGACCCGTCCCGATGCCCGGAGGACGGGTGCACCTGCGCGTCATCCTGGACCGGTCCGCCGTCGAAATTTTTGCCAACGGGATAGCGCTCACTGCCCGCGTCTACCCCACCCTGGGCGGGGACCACGTGAGCCTTGCCGCCGAAGGCCCCGCCCAGGTGCAGTCCCTCGACGCATGGACCATGGCCGGCATTTTTGACGGTGCCCGGAGCCTCTTTCCCTGAAGCGGGGCGGTAGGCACGTTGCCGCCGGTGCATTCCTGCGGGGCGCTTTCGCGTACTTCAACAGGCGTCCACATCAGGAAACCGGTGCCGGCCATCCACAGGGTGGCCGGCACGGGTCTTTGAAGGACGGGCCTGCTGCCGCCTGCGAACAGATCCGACGTTCCGCGTTGCGCAAAGAAGCAGGCCTGACTCATGGTGGTGCTTATCCCCCGGCGCTTGCCTTCGATGCGTAGGCCGTGGCCTGGTCACGCACTTTCCGGATGTAGGCATCGGACTGGTTGTAGGCGTAGATCGCGTCGGTCCACCCGTCCGCAGTTGTAAGGTCGCGGCCGCCGGCACACAGGTAAGTCGCCGCACTAAGGGCGGCATCATCGATATTAAACGGGTCCGCCGTTCCATCCCCGTTCCCGTCCCGCCCTACGAGCTTCCACGTGGAAGGAATGAACTGCATCGGCCCCACGGCACGGTCCCAGCGGGTGTCCCCGTCCAGGACACCTGCGTCCGTGTCGGTGATGGCGGCGAACCCGGCACCGTTGAGAACCGGGCCCGTCACCGGGCGGCTCACCTGTCCCGATGCCGTGAGGCTGCCGCCGCCGTACGTTCCGTGTGCTGTTTCAACGAATCCCACGGCCGCCAGAGTGTTCCAACCTATTCCGCACGCCGGAGCAGCAGCATTCACGGTTACCGCCGCGGCCACATATGCCCGCAGCGCGCGTTCAGGGATTCCGGTCTGCCCTGCAGCCCGGAATACCCAAGCGGCATCCGGGTTTCTGGTCACGTTCACAGCGGTGGTCATACCGGAGGACAGCACCTCGAGCTCAGCCTCGGCCCTCGGCGGTGGAGAAAAGGCACCACGAGCGTCCGCGGCAGGTTGCCCGAGCGCCCAGAACAAGGAAGCGGTGGTGACAGCAACTGTAAACAGGATAAGAACAACGAGGCGTCTGAGACGAAGCACCGACTAATCAAACCATCCAAAGCGCCCTGACAGTTGTTCGCTTCTCTTTAAGTCACTGCACCTGAGGGGGTGCGGGCTGCGCCCGAGACGGAGCACTGTCCTGAAGGAATTGCGTGATCTTCTTAGCCATGGCCGTTGACTGCGTCCATTGCAGGTTATGCAGACCCTGGAGTTCGACGATTTCGTGACGGTTGACGCCCGTGAGCTGGTTCTTGTGCGACTCGAGCCAGTCGGGAATGGTAGCCACGCTGTCACTGGCAAGGAAGTGAAGGACGGGCATGTTCTCCGGGTAGGTCAATCCGTGGAGTGCTGCGGCATTGCTGGCGACCCGGGCGCTTTCGTCGGCGACTGCGGAGTTGCCGAAGTTCCAGATTGTCATGAGGCGCATGTGTTCCAATTCGGATGTGGTGAAGTCGCTGCTTGTCGGGTCTACCGCGCCGGGAGCAACCGAGACCACTGTTCGGACCAGGCCAATTGCGGACAGTATCCCGATGACATTGATGCTGCCGCCAGCCGCGGAATGCTTCTCCAGCTCGGTCGTGGGCACGCTGGGGTCAATGCCGATAACGGCGGATACTTCGCCCGGGTACCGGTTCGCATAGTCGAGTGTGTAGAAGCCCGCGATCGAATGTCCAGCCAAAACGTATGGCTTCCCGATGTCGAGTGAGGAGAGGGCCTCGTGGAGCTCGGTGCTGATATTCTCAACGGTCCGATCACGTGCGCTCATGTCGCTGTAGCCGTACCCGAAACGCTCGACGACGATGACATCGTAAGCCTCGAGTTCCCTGATCAAAGGGGCGAAGTCCAGCGCCGGAGCTATCGTGCCCAGACCGCTGAGCAGGACCAGGGGCTGCCCACCTTCGGTGCCAGCCCGGACGACGTTCAGTGAGCCTCCAGCGACCTCCACTAGTTCACCGTACTGGGCAGTGCTCGACCTCTCCTGCTGTTCCAGGAACGCGTTGGCCGCTGTGGATGCAAGAATCATGCCCAGGGCAGTGATCGCAACAACGCCAAGGATTTTGCGCGTGCGACGGAATGGCCGGCGACGTTTCTTTGTATGGTCTGTAAGCGAAATCATTGCTACTCCTGGTACAAGAGCCGGCTCGACACCCGGCATTGGTTGGTTGCAGTCGACGTTTAGAAAATTGGGTGGCAGCGGCCTTCTCAGCGTGTTCTGCTTAGGTTGCAGTCACCGATGCTGGCTGCGCCACAGTGACCCCGTCGGCTGCTGCGGTACGAGGAACGTTGCGAAGCATCCAGGCTGCAAGGAAAGCGGCGGCTACGGCGAGACCAACCAGCCCAAGTTGCAGCACAATTTCCGGGAACACCGTTCGCAGGGCGATGGGAAGTGAACTCGCCGTGTAGAGGACTATGGCGCTTTTGGGAACGCTTGACGTCACCCACAGCGCGAGCATGAAAATCACGGTACCCACGAGGAAGAGCATCGATACCACTGTGAGGGCGATACCCAAGGGACCTGAACGCAGGACGGAAACAACATCTTGGCCAATGTAGGGAAAGACGAGGTTGAGGACGAACTCAACCCCAACGAGGCCGGCCAGCGACGTTACGGAGATGACGGCACCTGAGGCTGCGAGGGTCCCGGCCTTGCGGGAAACCAACAAATACATCCCGATCACCAATCCGATCGCGGCGATTTGAGCTATCGGTGCAGCGAGCTGGGTGAAAGTTGATGTGGGAATGATCCCTGCCCTCTTTGCCGCGTTGACCAGCAGAATTGCTGCTGAGATAAATCCGGCGAAGGCCAAGATCCTGATGAGTGTTGCAGGTAGGAGAACTTCGATTTTGGATGACATTTTGGAGCTCTTATCTAAAGGGTTCTGCGCGAATCACGAATGTTGAAGGTGGCCTCATGCCCGGAAGTGCCGGGATGACTTGAAGCTACGCGGGCGCTTAGTGACCTGGCGTCACCACGGGTGGTGATTGATGAGGTGGTTGGCCCGATATCTCCCGATCAACCGGCGTGGTTGGGTGGAATCCGAGGTGTGGCCGCTGCACGCTGGCGCTAGGCCTTGATGGTTTCGTTCTGGGGGCCCGGATCCTCCAGGAGATTCACGGCTATTAACGTCGCGCCGATATCCCGGACCTTTGCGAGCAGGCCGTGCAGCGCTGCCTGATCGAGGACCGGTCCGGACAGGCTGGTTGTTCCGTCGTTTTCTTGTGTGACGGCCATGCCTTCGAACCAGTTGGTCCAGGAACTGTCGAGGTGTCCCCGGATGCGGAGTTGGTACTGTCCGGGCCCGTGATGTTCTGCTGGCATGGCGTTCATCCCCTTTCCCACCTGAAGCTACAGAGGCGTGGGGTGATTCCGCGTCACCATCCTTGGTGATGGATGTAGTGACTCCCCGGGGGCTGCGCAAGCCCTCAGATCAGGCCCTTCTCCTTGCCATGGCGCACCGCTTCCCGCCGGCTGTTGACCTCGAGCTTGGTGAAGATGCGTTTGGTGTGGGTGCGCAGGGTGTTGACCGAGACAAAGAGCTGGCGGGCGATTTCCGGTCCGCTCAATGACGAGCCAAGTAACCTCAGTACCTCCAGCTCGCGCTTGCTCAGGACCTCCAGCTGAGGTGCGGTGGTCCCCCTGGCAGCCGTTTGAAGTTTCGTGGTTTCCAAGGATTGGACAAGCCGGGCAACGTGGGCCGCGGCGGTGCCCTTGCCTGCTGCCTCAGCCAGCAGCGGCGCCAAAGGCGCTCCTTCATCCAGGAAGAGACGGACGTAACCCTCCGGTCCGGCTTCCGCCAGGGCACGTTCCAGGGGTGCCAGCGCCAGCGCGTGCTTGCCCTGGGCGTCCAGTGCCAGTGCCTGCAGCACAAGGATCTCGTAAGTGCTTCCCTTGCGTCCGGCTGCCTGCGCAGCTTTGAGCAGGCGCTTGAGCAGGTCCTCCGCCGCCTGGATCGTCTTTTCTTCCGGCAGGACGCGGTGCTGGTAAATGAGAAGACGCGCCAGGGTGAGGTGCTCAAATTCCCGTAGGTAGCTCAACTCCCCCACCACCGGCAGGCCGGTGCTGCGTGCCCACGCCCAGCCCTCTGACAGCCGCCCCTGCCTGATCGCTATGCGCGCCCTCAATGCGGGGATGGGGCGGATCTCCGGAAAAAACCCACGCAGATACAGGAGCTGGGCCTGGTCAAGGGACTCGATGGCCCCGGTTACGTCCCCTTCGGCTTCCCGCACGCCTGCCATCGCAACGAACCACCGGTAAGAGTGCTCCGTCAAGGGAGCGACGTGCCGGCCCAGCTCTTTACTGGTTTGAAGATGCAGGGCTGCGCTCTCCAGGTCCCCAAATTCACGGCAGAGCTCGCTGTAGCCCACATGCAGCTCAGCAGTGGCACGGGGCGCCGTTCCCCCTTGGGCGGCCGCATGGCCAAGGGCACTTTCGTAGAGCTTTCGCGCCTCCTGAAGCTTTCCCCGGGCGACCTGCATGTCTGCCAGCAGGATGGTGCTGCTGAGCTCATCGGTGAGGTTTCCCGCTTCATGGAGGCTCAAGACTGCCTCTGAGAAGGTGTCGACAGCCGTTTCAACGTCACCTTGAGCCCAGGAAGCCAACCCCAGAAACGCCGCTGCGGCCCCGCGGGCGAAATGGTCTTCCGGCCCGGCGAGTTCGAACGCCTCCCGCGCGTGGTGTGCCGTGGCGGAGACGTCACCCCTGGCCTGAGCCAGCGAGGCCCGGTACATTGCGATGGTTGACGGCAGCATTCGGAGCTCTTGTCCGCGGATTGATGTCGGGGCGGAGTGTCCTGGCCCCTTGCCCTCCGCTGCTGCTGAGTCCAGTCCCTGTTCAGCGGCCCGAAGCCAGGGCTCGACGGCGTCGAGGTCGCCGGAGACGAGCATGCGCCAGGCGTAGAAGACACTGAGCAGTGGGCGGGAACGGATCACCTCGTCAGGAAGCGCCGTCAGCCAGGCCAGCATCATGACATCCTGCCGGGTCCGGCGCATTTGCGGCAGCACTTCTTCGATCAGGTTGGCGGCGCGTTCAAAGTCCTCGGCCGCCAATGCATGGTGGACTGCGTCCTCTGTCAGGTCATTCTGTTCGTACCATTCGCTTGCCAGCCGATGCAGCTCGGGTATATTGTCGGGCAGTTCCTGCCGGGCCCGTGCACGCAGGACGTCGGCGAACAAATGATGATACCGATACCACTGCCGCCGATCATCCAGTGGAATAACGAACAGATTGTCCCGCTCCAGCGCATCAAGCATGGCCTGGCCTCCGCCCACGCCTGTGAGTGCCTCACAGAGACCTCCTGTCAGGTGGTCCAGGAGAGCTGTGGTCAGCAGGAAGTTGCGGACTTCTGCCGGCTGGCGCTGCAACACCTCCTCCACCAGATAGTCGATGACGAAGCGATGGCTTCCCGTGAAAGCCCTGATGGACGCGGAGGCGTCCTCGTGCTCCCGTAGGGACAGCCCGGCCAGCTGAAGTCCCGCGATCCAACCCTCGGTCCGGGTCGCAAGAGCAGCGATGTCATCCACCGAAAGACCCAAGTTCATGACCTGGTTGAGGAAATCAGCCGCTTCCTCCGGTGTGAAGCGCAGGTCGGCGGCCCTGAGCTCGGTCAGCTCGCCGCGGCTCCGTAAGCGGGCCAGCGACAGCGGCGGATCCGATCTGGTCACGATGGCCAGGTGCAGCTGCGGCGGCAGATGGTCCAGAAGGAACGCGAGGGCTTCATGAACCGGTCGTTCTTCAATGACGTGGTAGTCATCGAGCACAAGGATGAACTCTTTCCCGGACCGCGCTAAGTCGTTGATCAGGGACGTCAGCACTGGTTCCGCCGCTAGGACCAGGCCGCTGTGCCTCATGCCGGTAATCTCCGCGCCGATTTCCGCGTCAACGCCCTGCAGGGCAGCAACAAGGTAGGACACAAAGCGTGACGGGTCGTTATCGTGCGCGTCCAGGGACAGCCAGGCGATACCCACGCCGGGGTGCTGGCGTCGGCGCTGGATGATCCATTCGCTGAGCAGGGTGGTTTTCCCGAAGCCCGCCGGAGCGCAAACGAGTGACAGCTTCCGGCCTGCGCCCAGTTCGTCGTTGAGACGCTTGAGCAGCCGGGGCCGGGAAGTGATCTGCGGACGCGGTGCCGGAAAAAAGAGCTTCGTAGCCAGCACGGGCGTCGGCATGCCCCCAGTATAGGGGCCGGGCTGCCCGGATCTCACCCCGTCAATCACATCCTTGGGTGACGCCTGGTCACCCCATTGGTTCCTACGTTTGAGTCATCCGTAGCACTCGGCCACGGACACGCGGAAACAAGGAGCCGGACATGTCCATCACCGCCACCAAGCTCACCCGGGCGGCCGGCCTGAGCGCCATTGCCGCAGGATTGCTGTTTGCTGCCGTCCAGATCAACCATCCCCATCTGGATGCCACCTTTGTCACCACAACCGAATGGACGGTCCGGCAAGGGATGAAGGTGCTCATGGCCGCTTTGGCGCTCGTCGGGATCACGGGAATGTACCTGCGCCAGACCAAGGAGACCGGGGTCCTTGGCCTGTTCGGGTACGTCCTTTTCAGCGCAGGCTACCTCGCCATGCTGAGCGTCGAAACCATTGCGATGGTAGTCCTTCCATCCATCGCCGAGAGCGCGCCCGGCTACGTCAACGACGTCCTTGCCGTGTCCACAAACGGCAGTGCGGCCGGTGACATCGGCCTGATCCAGCCACTCATCTCGTTCATGGGAATCGCTTACCTGGGCGGCGGCCTGCTTTTCGCTATCGCCCTCTTCCGCGCAAAGATCCTCGTCCGTTGGTCTGCAGTACTGCTCGCCGTTGGCGCCCTTGCTCCTATCGCGATCCTGGTGCTGCCGCAGATCAACTTCAGACTGTTCGCCTTGCCCAACGCTGTCGCCCTGGTCGCCCTCGGATTCTCCTTGTGGCGCGAGCAGCGCACGGTCACCGGTCAGTCCGTGCACAAGGCCGCGAGTTCGTCGCTCCACCCAGCCGGTGCCAAGTGAACGACCGCTGGCCTCTACGGCCTCCGCCCCAGCCTCAGGTGGTGCGGCCTGTCTCATGAGCCCACATGGCGAGCTCGACCCGATTTCGCGCGCCCAGCTTGCGCATCAGGCTGGCCAGATGGGTCTTGACGGTGCTGGGACTGATGTGGAGATCGGCGGCGATCTCACTATTGGTTCGGCCCTGCGCCACGGGGAGGAGCACTTGCTCCTCCCGGGAGGTGAGCGGTTCTATCGGCTGCGCGGATGGTCCCTTCTGCGACCTGGCAAACGCCGCAAGTAGACGGACGGTCACGCTGGGAGCGATCAGCGCATCACCGTCGGCTGCGGCGTGGATCGCCTGGGTCAGCAGCGCAGGTCCGGCGTCCTTAAGCAGGAAGCCCCGGGCACCGGCCTTCAACGCCCCATGGACGTACTCGTCGAGGTCAAAAGTTGTGATCACCACGATCGGCAGGGGGTCGGTGACCTCGGGTCCGGCGAGCCGGCGGGTGGCTTCAATACCGTCCATCAGCGGCATGCGGATGTCGAACAGGCACACGTCCGGGTGCAACTGACGCGCCAGGGCCACCGCCTGTCGCCCATCGGTGGCGGCACCCACGACTTCGATGTCGGGCTGGGCGTTCAGCAGCATCGTCAGGCCGGTGCGCACGATGTCTTGATCGTCGGCGATGAGCACCCGGATGGTCATCGGGGGGCGCCCGCTCGGGGCAGTATCGCCTCGACCCGCCAGCCACCGCCCGCGGACGGGCCGGCGTGGAACGTGCCACCCAGCAGCTTGGCGCGTTCCCGCATACCGACCAGGCCGAAGCCCGACGGGCCGCCGCCGGCCGTGCTGACGGCACCATCGTCATCGACCGTCAACCGCACCTGCTCGGCGTCACCCACGACACGCACGGCTACCCGCGTCGCGGAGCGGGCGTGCCGTCGCGCGTTCGTGACCGACTCCTGGGTCAGGCGGTAGAGCGCGGCACCAACCACAGGGCTGAGATCGTCGAGCTCACCGGACAGCTCCACATCGACCCGTGGCCCTCCCCCGGCCTGACCGGCGAGCCGCCCGAGGTCAGCTACGCCCTGGCCTGGCGCGAAGTCCGCCCCCTCGGAGGCGCGCAGGACACCCACCATGGTGCGCAACTCGGTCAGCGTTCGCGAGGCCGCGTCCTCGATGACAGCAAGAACCTCAGCGGCACGCTCGGGGTGCGACGTTGCGACTGCACGTCCGGCCTGCGCCTGGATGACGATGCCGGAGACGTGGTGGGCGACCGTGTCGTGGAGGTCACGCGCCAGCTGCTCACGCTCCCGGGCTTTGGTCTCGTCAATGTCGCGGGTGCGCGCGTACGCGTGGTAGCGGATTGCAGCGCCCAGGGCTGCGGCGAACAGGAAGAAGGCGAATGCACCCACCACATCTGCCTGGCTGGTCGGGTCGGCGACGTGCGTGATGACCAGCCAGGCCAGGATGACCACGAGGCCGATCGAGGCCTCCCGGCCGGCTCCCCACCGGAACAGCGCGTAGGCCAAGACGAGCACGCCCCCGATGCTCGTCAGCAGACCAGCATCCTCGCCCGCGAGGATCCTCGCAACGTCGACAGCCATCAGCGTGCCGAAGGAGACCGCGACCGCCGCCAGCGGGTGGGTGCGGCGCCACCACAAGGGAGCAAGGACCACAATCATGGCGGCGAGCACCAGCGGGCGCCACATTATGTCCTCGCGGAGCACCGCCTCCACCACCGACCACACCAGGAGCACCCCCACGAGCACCCCGTCCCGCCACACCCGCCGCGGCGGATTCGCTGGTCGAGGCTCAGCCCACATAGTGCGCAACGCCTTCGTCACCATCTGTCCAGCTTAGAACCAGAGCGGCAGCGGCGGATCAGCCGAAAGCACGAGAGGGAGACCATGCCATAGGCCAGGCAAACTCCAGCCTCCGGGCCGATGTGCCCGCCGCCTGGCTCAGCCATCGTGGAACTACCGATCCTGACCACAACAACGGAGCCCATGATGAGAACACGTCAACCCACCACCGCACTGGAAGACCAGCGGATCCCGGTGCAAGCCAAGCTCGCCGCCGCCTGGACCAGCTTGATGTTCTTCTACATCTACGTCGACTACTTCCACCTTTACCAGCCCGGCGCTATCGACCAAATCCGGGGTGGCGGCATCTTTGAGTTCGACATCACCCCGACGTTGATGACCATTTTCGTCGCGGTCATAGGAATCCCGGCCCTGATGGTGATGCTCTCCATGACGCTGCCCGCCCGGGCGAACCGCCCTATCAATTTCGCCGTGGCAACGCTCTACATCCCCGTCACGGTGTTCAACGCTGCAGGGGCGTCCTGGGACTGGGCACTTTACTACGGCTTCCACATCACAATTGAGGTGCTGCTCCTGGCCTTCATCCTGCGCTCCGCCTGGACCTGGCCCCGCACCGCACCGTCGGCGACCACGCCGACCAGGCACGAGGCCGATCACGCCCAGCAGAAAGCGTGAACCCACGAGCAGTCCCTGTCCTGTTCGGAGTCATCTGCCTCGTGCAGGCCTTGGCCTTGCGCACATAATCCTAAGCATGCTTATGATGGGTGCAGTCGGATGGGGATGCGACTGTGAGGGGAATCGTGAAGGGTGCGCTCAGCGAACGGGGCGCACCTTTTTCGTGCCCGGAGGCTTGTCCGTTGACCTATGGTCCCTACATGGGCAAATTCCGGCTCTGATGCTGCGGAGTTGCGTCCGGGAATGAAAGCGGCACGGTCCTAGACTTTCGCTATGCACCCCTTAGTGGGAATCGGCCTGGTGTTCCTCGCCGCGATTGCCTGGTCAGTCACCATCCTGACCATGCTGATTGTTCTGGTCAAAGCCCGGCGCCGGCCGCCGGCCCACGGCAGACGAGCAGTCCAGAGTACGGAGATCCAAAGCTCCGATGAAAGACAGATCCAGGGCCCTTGAGGGAGCCGTTCCTAGTCGTCGATGGCTTTCCGGTCGATGGACTTGAGAGCGGCGAGCCGTGCTTCCACTTCGGTCTGCTCACCGAGGTCTTCCAGGGAAGCGAACTGGGCATCCAGGGATGAGGAGGCGAGTTCCTGCTGGCCGCGGACGGTGGCTTCCTGGCGGCGGATGCGCTCCTCGTACCGGCCGATGGCCGACGTCGGGTCGCCGGCGTCCAGAGACTTGAGCGCATCATGGACCTGGGACTGGGCGGCCGCCGTCCGGGACCGGGCCACCAGTTCGTTGCGCTTGGCGGTCAGCTCGTGCAGCTTGCCCTTCATCTGGTCGAGCCCGCCCTTGAGCTTGTCGACGATCTCGTTCTGCGCGGCCAGGCCGGGCTCCTGCCCCTTGGCTGTCGACTCGGCGGTCATCTGCCGCTGAAGAGCCAGCTTGGCAAGGGCGTCAAACTTGTCGGCGTCCACACCGTTCCCGGCGGCCCGGAACTCATCAGCTTTGCGGGACGCGGCGATGGCCTTGTTGCCCCAGGTGTTGGCGTCGTTCACGGCCCGCCTGTAGTCCTCTTCGGCCATACGGACGTTGCCGATCGTCTGCGCGACGGCGGCTTCGGCTTCGCGGATGTTGGCCGAGTAGTCCCGGACCATCTGGTCCAGCATCTTCTGAGGGTCTTCCGCGGAGTCCAGGAGGGCGTTGATATTGGCCTTGGCGAGCTGGGCAACACGGGCGAAAATACTCTGCTTCACGGGGGTCTTTCTATCGGGGGTGGAATTCGAATTTTATGTGTACGGCACCGTGGCGGGTCAACAGCGGGAGACCGCACCCTGTCACCTCGCCCCGTAGGGGCTTATCCAGTTTGACCCTCGGCTGACCCACTGTGGCCGCGAGAGGACAGCGCGCAGCAGGCGAATATGTGTCGGCTAACGATTCAGGTCGGCTTCCTTCAGGCACCACCTTCACACGCCTGCTTCATCCGGGGCAACCAACAGGGTTTTATCCCCGCAGAGAAGCTGCAGCTCGTTGCCGGCACTATCCAGCCGGCATTCCTGGTCTTTCACCCGGGGCCAGCCAGAGATCTCCGGTGCGTCGCGGACCCGCTTGTAGTGGTACTCGTCGTGCTCGGTGTGGAGGACGGCGCTGTCACCGCCGAAGCCGTCCTGGGTCACGAGCACAGAGGTTCCATCCGCGGCCACGATCTTCACTGTGTCACCAATTCCGAACGCGCCAAGGGCTGCGAAGAGAAACACGAGGCCGAAGTACGGCACTGCCGCAGCGGCCGCCACGCCCGTGAGCCAGCCAACGGTGCGTCGTGGGATCTTCTTGCGAATGCGTCCGATCAGCGCCGGAAGCAGGAGCGACAGCCCGGAGGCGCCGGACAGGAAGGCCACAACCAAGAACCAGAAGGCGATGGAATCCGCAGGAATCCCGATGTAGAGGAGCAGCCCCTCCCGGGCGGCAGCCCGGTACGCCCCATAGATTGCATGGTAGGCACAGGCGCACAGTGCCGCCGCGACAATGAGGGCGGTCCCCCCGGCTTCGCGCCGACTCATGGATGTGCGACTTCCTTCTCGGATACCCGCGTGTCTTTGCGGATGGACCAGCGCCCGATCGCTGAGGCCGGACCGACGGTCGCCCAGACGAGGTGTACGGCCAGGAGCAGGAGCGCCCGCAGCGTCCGCAAGTTTCGAATGTGCACAGGCGGCTCCGCGGCCTCGTCCCCCAACGTCATGCTGCCAGCCTATCTGTCGCCCGGACTTGGCGTCCTCCGGTTAGGGCTGAGAGGCAAGCGATCCAAGGGTGGCCCTGGCTCCGCCCTCGTGGAGCTTGTCCAGCGCTGCGGTGTAGGCACGGACGAACATCTCGTTGTCGATCAGGTCTCCAAAGATTTGTCGGTTGGAGATGAACGCCAGGGGTTCCTCGCGTTGGCGGGCAGCCGCTGCCATCAGGGGCTTTTTGAGCCGGTCGACGACGTCGACGCTGTTTCCTTGCTCATCAAGACCCTCTGCGTAACGGGCCCAGCTGGCCACTATCGCGGCAGAGCGGTGTATTTTCCCGCCCCGTTCCAGATTGGTGTTGATCACAGGCAACAGCCATTTGGGGATGCGGTCGGAACTTTCGGCGCACAGGCGGGCGAGAGTGTCCCGAATGTGCTCATTGGAGAAACGGTCAATGAGGGTTTGTTTGTAGCTGTCCAGGTCTATTCCCGGCACAGGCTCCAGGGTCGGGGTTGCTTCCTTGTTCATGTAGTCCAGCAGGAACCGGGCAAACAACGGGTCCTGTGCGGCTTCATGAGCGTAGGTGTAGCCGGCGAGGTGGCCAAAGTAGCACATGCCTTGATGGCTGGCGTTGAGCAGGCGGAGTTTCATGAGCTCATAGGGTTCTACGTCGGCGACCAGCTGGACGCCGGCATCCTCCAACGGGGGCCGGCCGAGACTGAAATGGTCCTCGAGGACCCATTGTTCGAATGGTTCGCAGACGACGGGCCAGGCGTCCTCGACACCATATTCCCGAACGGCGGTCAAGCGGTCCTCGTCGGTGGTGGCGGGGGTGATGCGGTCAACCATGCTGTTGGGAAAAGCGACATTTTGCCGTACCCACTCGCCAAGTTCCGGGTCTTTGAGGGCAGCAAAGGCGGTAAACATCTCGCGGGCAACGTTGCCGTTGCCCTGAATGTTGTCGCAGGACATCACGGTGAAGGGGGCAAGTCCGCGCTGCCTTCGGCGGGCGAGGGCTGCTGTGATGAGACCGAAGGTCGTCCGGGGCACGGCTCCGGGTTGAAGGTCATGGACCACGTCGGGGTTGTCCGCGTCGAATTCTCCGGTGACGTGGTGGAAGTTGTAGCCGCCTTCAGTCACGGTCAGCGAAACGATGCGGATGGCGGGCGAGGCCATCTTCTCAATCACTGCTTCCGGGTCGTCCGGGGCAAAGAGGTAGTTGATGATGGAGCCAATAATCCTGCCCTCTCTGATGCCGTCGGCATGCTTCACGGTGAGGGTGTAAAGGCAGTCCTGGCTGTCCATGACCTTCTTCATGTGAACATCGCCGGGCAGGACCCCTACCCCACAAATGGCCCAGTCAAGAGCTTTTCCGGCATTCATGAGCCGGTCCAGATACATGGCCTGATGCGCGCGGTGGAAACCGCCGACTCCGAAGTGGACAATGCCTTCTGTCAGCCTTGACCTGTTATATGCAGGCTGGCTGACCGGGCCGGGAACGTCGGGCAAGGTGTAGTTCTTCAGGGATGGCATGGGTGCCTACGCTTCGAGGAAGGACGATGGGATTGCCAGCGGCCCCAGCTCTGCCGGTCCCGGTGGGTTGGCGCCCGCCCGCGAGCAGGTGATGCCGGCTGCTTTGTTCGCATAGCGGGCCAGGGCATGGAGCTCGTCCTGGCTAATCCTCTGGAGCCGCTCCCGGCCTGCTGCGCCGAGTGCGTCCAGCTGCGCCAGCCCGGAGATCAGTGCGGCCATGAAGGAGTCTCCTGCTCCGACGGTGTCTGCTACCGTTACCGTTTCACCGGGGATGTCCACCCTTCCGGACCGGCTGAGGAGGACGGGTCCGTTGGCGCCGCGGGTCAATGCCACCAGGGCAGGCCCCAGAGCCAGCCATGCGTTCATTGATTCCTCCAGGGTCCTGTCGGGGTACAGCCAGAACAGGTCCTCGTCGCTGGCCTTGACGATGTCGCTGGCGGCAACAAAGTCCTCTGCCTGCTGCCTCGCGGCTGCTTTGTCCGGGCTGATTGCCGGCCTGCAGTTGGGGTCGAAGCTGATAGTGGCGTGATGGCGGGCACCGTCGAGCAGGCCCATCACCGATTTGCTGCCCGGAGGCAGAACCGTGGCGATGGATCCGGTGTGGACGTGCAGGGAGCTTTCCGCCGCTGCCAGGGCCGGGATGGAGGCCCCGTTGATGTCCCAGCTGATGGCGAAGGTGTAGCGGGCGGCTCCAGTGTCGTCCAGAGTCGCCACAGCTGTTGAGGTGGGTTGGGATCCCCCGACGATGGTCTCGACACCGTTGTTCTCGAGGTGCTTGGCGATCAACTGACCGTAGAGATCCTCAGCGAAGTGGGTGACGAGTTTGGTGTAAAGGCCCAGCCGGGCGCAGCCGACGGCCACATTCAGGGGGCTGCCGCCCGGATGCGTCTCCGGTGCTGTGCTCCCCTGTCGGGGGTCTTCGATGATGTCGACGAGTGCTTCCCCGATGACAGTGACCAGGGCTTTGCTGTCGGAAAGATTCGGTTCCGGGCCGATCCCCTGTGATGACATGGCTGCTTCCTTGCAGGTCGGTGCTGGATGTGGCTGCTGATGCTTCCGGGCTACCGGGGTCAGCGGCCCGGGTAGACCACGGCCTTGAGTTGGCCGGGCTGCTTGCCTGCCGTGAGCGCCTCCTCGGACTCGGACAGGCTGAATTTGCCGGTGACCAGGATGTCGAGGTCCACTTTCCCGTCGGCGATCAGCTGGATAGCCAAAGGCCAGGTGTTGGTGTAGCGGAAGACCCCGGAGAGCCAGATTTCGCGGTTCTGGAGGTAGGAGACGGGGAGTTCGACATCGTCCGCCCCGAGCCCGACGAGGATGACCCGGCCGGCCGGGGCTACGGCCTTGATTCCGGAGCGGACCGCCTGTGGTGCGCCGGACGCGTCAATGAACGCGTCGACGTCGAGCCCCTCGACGCTGTCCGTCCTGGCATTGAGCGCGTGCGTTGCGCCGTGTTCCAGGGCGAACGCAAGCCGGTCTTCGGCGATGTCGCTGATGTAGATTTCGGTGGCGCCGAAGGCGCGCGCGGCCTGGGCGGCGATGATGCCGATGGGACCGGCTCCGGCGATCAGGACCCTGCTGCCGGGCTTGATCTCTGCCCGTTCGCAGGCCCAGAGGCCGACGGAGAGTGGCTCGATGAGGGCGGCTGCCTCGTCACTGACGCTGTCCGGGATGTCGTAGGCAAAGTCGGACTGGATGGCCACATACTCGGCGAACGCGCCGTCGATGGGCGGGGTGGCGTAGAACTCGATGTCCGGGCAGAGGTTGTACCGGCCGGCCTTGCACTGCTTGCATTTGCGGCAGGGGCGCTGGGGTTCGACGGCGACGCGCCGGCCGATGCGGGCCTGGTCCACGGCGCTTCCGACGGCGGCGATCCGCCCGGAGAGTTCATGGCCCAGGATGAGTGGGTGGTCCACCACGTACGGGCCGATCCGGCCGTGCTCGTAGTAGTGCACGTCACTACCGCAGACGCCGACGGCGGCCACCTGCACCAGGACCTGGTCGGCGTCGAGTTGCGGAAGCGGCAGGGTTTCCATGGTCATCTCGCCCTGGCTCTTCAGGATGTTCGCTCGCATCGTGGCGGGCAGTCCGGAACCTGTGGCAGGTGACTGGGCGGTTGTTGTTGTCATTGAAGTAATCCTTGAAAGAGTTTGGCGGGGCGGCGGGCTATTTCATGGCCTGTTATTTCACGGCGCCCAGGGAGAGGCCCTGGACGAGTTTGTCCTGTGCGGCGAAGCCTGCGAACAGCACGGGAAGGGAGATCACGACGGCGGCCGCGCAGACCTGGGCGAGGAAGAGGCCCTGGCCGGAGACGAAGCCAGTGAGGAAGACGGGCGCCGTGCCTGCCACCACGCCGGTGAGGACCCGGGCCAGGAGCAGTTCGTTCCAGCTGAAGATGAAGCAGATCAGTGCGGTGGCGGCGATGCCGGGCATGGCCACGGGGGCGATGATCTTGCGGAGGATGAGCACGAGGTTGGCGCCGTCGATCTGCGCCGCTTCGAGCATTTCTTCGGGCACTTCGGCGAGGAAGGAGCGCATCATCCAGACGGCGATGGGCAGGTTCATGGAGGTGTACATCAGGATCAGGAACCAGATGTTGTCCAGGGCCCCAACGGTCCGGGCGAAGAGGTAGAGGGGCAGGATGGCCGCGACCACGGGCATCATTTTGGTGGAGAGGAAGAAGAACATGACGTCGGTCCACTTCTTCACCGGCCGGATGGAGAGCGCGTACGCGGCCGGGAAAGCCAGGAGCAGCACGAGGACCGTGGACAGAATCGAGGCGGTGGCGGAGTTGATCAGCGACGGCCAGGGGCTGACGCCGGATGTTTCGCCGAAGAATTCCCGGTACGCGTCCAGGGTGAGGTTCGCGGCGATGGACGGCGGGTTCGTGGCGGCGTCCGTCTCGGAGTGGAACGAAGTGAGGATCATCCACAGGACCGGGACTGCGAAGAGAAGTGCCAGGAGCCAGGCGGCGATGCCGGCGGCGGTGTTGTTGCGGGTGGGGTCCATGCGTGCCTTGCCGCGACGCCGTGGAGTGCGGCCGGTGTTCAGCGCGGTGGGCGACGTGGAACGGGCAGAGCCTGAGCTTTGCGGTGCAGCGGGGGTGAGGGTGCTCATCGTGCTGCCTCCTTCTTGAAGAGTGAAAAGACGGTGCGGAGTGCGAAGGTGGCCACAATGATGGTGCCGATGACCACCACGACGCCGGCGGCGGATGCCAGGCCGTATTCGTTGGCGAAGTAGAACGTCTGGTAGATGGCGTAGGGCAGGTTGGCCGTGCCCAGTCCGCCGGCGGTGAGGGTGAAGACGGCGTCGAAGTTCTGCACGATGTAGATTGCGCCCAAGAGTCCGCCGAGTTCCAGGTACTGGCGCAGGTGCGGCAGCGTCAGGTGGCGGAAGATCCCCCAGGGGGTGGCGCCGTCCATCTGGGCAGCTTCCACGGTGTCCATGGGACGGGACTGCAGGCCCGCCAGCAGGATGAGCATCATGAAGGGCGTCCACTGCCACACCAGGGAGAGGATCACAGCCATCATGGGTGCCTGCGAGAGCAGGTCCAGTTGCGGCGCCGCGGCACTGCCGAACAGCGACCATACCCAGGTCAGGACGCCATTAATCAGCCCGTAGGTGGGGTTGAGCAGGGCGTGCTTCCAGATCAGGGCCGCTGCCACGGGAACCACCAGGAACGGTGCGATCAGCAGGGTCCGGGCCAGTCCGCGGCCGATGAACTTTTTGTCCAGCAGCAGGGCCAGTCCCAGCCCGATGAGCAGGCTGACCAGCACGACGGAAACGGTGAGGAGGATGGTGGTGAAGATGGCCTGGCGCAGGTCAGGGTCCGTGAGGACGGTGGCGTAGTTCTCCAGGCCGGCAAAGGCGGTCTTGTCCGGGCTGAGGCTGTTCCAGTTCATGAACGAGATAACCAGCGTTGCCACGAACGGGAGCTGCGTGACCAGGATAAGGAAGATCAGGGCCGGCAGCAGCGGTGCACGCCGTGCCCAGGCCAGGGCGCGTTCCCGTTGCCGGGCATTTTGTGAAGGTGTGGCTGCATTGCGTCCCGGACGGGAGATGCGCGCCGTTGCGGTAGTCATGATGTTCTCCTGCGGTTCGGTTAGGGCTGTTTGTACTTGTCGGCGACCTTTTGGGCGGCTTCCTGGCCCTTGGCCAGCGCGTCTGCCACGCTGCCCTGGCCGGCGATGGCGGAGCTGACGCCTTGGGACACGTTTGTGCCGAGGGCTGCGAATTCGGGGATGCCGACGAACTGGATCCCGACCGCGGGACGTTCCTGCGCACCGGGGTTCTTCGGGTCTGCGTTTTCAATGGCGAAGCGTTCTGCCTCGAAGAACGGTGCGGCCTTCTGGAACTCCGCGTTTTCGTAGGTGGAGATGCGCTTGCCGGACGGGACCTTTGCCCAGCCGAGCTCGGAGGCGACGAGTTCCTCGTAGTCCTTGGAGCTGGCCCAGGCAATGAACCGCTCGGCGGCGTCCTGCTTCCTGGACGCGGCCTGCATAGCCCAGGACCAGGTCCACAACCAGCCGGAAGAGGCGGTTTCCTTGACCGGGGCCTGCGCGTAGCCGATTTTGCCCTTGACCGGGGAGTCCTCGGCTTCCAGTGCGCCTGCGGCGGACGTCGCGTCGTACCACATGGCCACATTGCTCTGGCTCATGTTGTTCAGGCACTCGGTGAACCCTGCCTGTGCGGCGCCTGCTTGTCCGTGCTCGCGGACCAGCTTGGTGTAGAACTCCACCGCTTCGGTGAACTCCGGGGAGTTGACCTGGGCATTCCAGTCTTTGTCGAACCAGGTCCCGCCGAAGGTGTTCACCACGGTGGTCAGGGGTGCGAAGACCTGGCCCCAGCCCGGCTGGCCGCGGAGGCAGATGCCCTTCATGCCCGGTTCCGCGCCGTCCACCTTTGCCGCTATCTCAGCCACCTCGTCCCAGGTGGGCTTGGCCGGCATGGTCAGGCCCTCAGCCTCCAGGATGTCCTTGCGGTACATCAGGAAGGAGGACTCCCCGTAGAACGGTTCGCCGTAGAGTTTGCCGTCCTCACCGGTGAGGGATGCCGTGTAGGCGGGCAGGATGTCGTCCTGGTCGAATGCCGGGTCCTCTGCCACGTCGTCCAGCGGCGCCAGCCAGCCGTTGGCGGAGTAGAACGGGATCTCGTAGTTGGACAGGGAGGCGACGTCGTACTGGCCGGCCTGGCTGGAGAACTCCTGGCTGATCTTGGCCCGGACGTCATTCTCCGGCAGGATCGTGTAATTGACCCTGATCCCTGTTTCCTTGGTGAAGTTATCTGCCGTGAGTCGTTGCAGGTCCTCCATCTGGGGGTTGTTGACCATCAGGACACTGATGCTGTTCGGGTCTCCGGCAGAATTGCCTCCGCCGGCACCTGCACAGGCCGAGGCACTCAGCGCTACACACAAAGCGCCGGCGGCCAGGGTCGCGGCACGCATTTTTGGGCGCATTAAGGACTCCTTTGTTCTTCAAGGGTGCACAGTCACCGCACCTCGACTGCCGTGTCGGGGTACAGGACCGGGGCGAGGGCTTTGACCGGATTTTCCGTGCCTCGCTGATGTACTTCCAGATTAGGTGGGAGGTGCAGGTCACAACTAGCGCCCTGGTTGCCACTTTCTGATACTTATTTTCCTGCCGGCACCACCGGGAAGGCGCTAGTCTGGGACCAGGACCACCAACGCCTGTCCGGAGTTCATAACCGCCCACCCCTATGGAGCACCACGATGACCGCCGCGGATACTGCTGACGGAGCCACGGCAAGGCTCGCCGAACGCCTACTGGGGATGCGGGCAAACCGCGAGGTCATCCCGCCTGATCCCAACCATTCGGTCCGGTGGCACCAGCACAGCTATCCCAGCCCGCTGGCACGGTGGAACTACCATCCCGAGTACGAGATCCACTTGATCCGCAAGGGCACGGGAAAGTTCATTGTTGGAGACCATATCGGCACGTTCGAGGCTGGCCACGTTGCCTTGGTGGGGTCCGGCCTGCCGCACGACTGGGTCAGTGACCTTGAGCCCGGTGAGGTACTCGAGAACCGGGATGCCGTGATCCAGTTCGACGGCAGGTGGGTCGAGCAGGCGGCGGCCCTGGTTCCCGAACTGGCCGAGGTGAGGCCGCTGCTGGAGCAGTCCCAGCGGGGGATTGAGTTCCTGGGAGTTTCAGCCGAGGAGGCGGCCGCGGCCATCGAGGCAATGGGCACTACCACCGGACTGGAGCGGCTCCAGCACCTGTTCTCCCTCTTCGGAATCCTGCTCCGGGCACCCCAGGACGAGCGGCGCTACCTTGCCGAGGAATGGTTCAGGCCGCAGCTGGACGGACAAGCCGCCGCCGTCGTCGACCTCGTCCTGGAGTATGTGTTCAGCAACCACGCCGGCAGCGTCAAGATGTCCGAGGCAGCGGCACTGGTGGGCATGCCCCAACCCACTTTTTCCAAGTACTTTAAGCGCGCCACCGGCCAGAATTTCAGCGATCTTGTTCGGAAGCTCCGCCTGGCCCACGCCCGGCGACTGCTGGAACGCAGCGATAAACCAATTTCCGAAATCTGCTACGAAGTCGGCTTTACCAACCTCTCCAACTTCAACCGACATTTCATGAACGACGCCGGGGAAACACCGCGGACCTACCGCCGGCGCGTCCAGAAATCCTAGTCAGCGCAGGCGCCCGTGCCCGTGGCAGCATTCGCGTCCCGTCAGCTGAGGGTAGCCCCTGTGCGCTGTGCGTAGGCCTCCAGCAGAAGGTCCTGCGCTGCGGGATTGCGGACATGGGAATTTACCCGCCCGACGACGGCCTCCAGACCGGGAAGACCGCGCCGCACGTCCGCGGCACGCTGGTCATTGCGCGCGTGTGCGACAACCCGCCTTCGCCCGACCGGGCCCTGGGGCAGTCACCCCTCTGCTAACCCTCCGCGCTTGCGCGATTCACCAGGTCTGGTCTTGACGAGCAGGCGTGATTGGTCATGAGGACCGAGCCGATGCCGCGATCGAAGTCAGCTCAGGCCGGGCGCCAGCCGTCGTTCACCTCTCCTTCGATGGGGTGGGTGATGGCCGCGGTCAGGCCGACGATCCGCTCGGCGGGTATCCACAGGCCGATCTCTGTTCCCTGAGGGCCCCTCGACCGCACGGCCATGATCCCTGCGCCCCGTGGCGGCACCGGGGACCGCCGTGTCGGGATGTCCGGGAGTTGCCAGGAGGCGCGCAAGGAACGGCGCCTGAAGGGGCCCGGCGGGATGGTGCCGGGCAGTCTTGCGACGACCGTGAGGACATGGGGCGGTTCGGTCTCTGGATCGGCGCTGGTCAGCAGGCTCGCCACGTAGCCGCGCCCGGCGATCCGGAGCACGTCGATGATCTTCAGGGTCAGCTCGGGCCGCGGCTCGACCCAGCCGGGCACGAGCAGCGTCTGCTCCGCGACCCGGCCGAGCGGGTCTACCACGCGCACGGTCGCCTGAACCGGCACGGACGGGTCGCGGAGCAGACGCTGCTCGTGCCC
>NZ_JBJURL010000053.1:0-29049 GCF_046097905.1 Pseudarthrobacter sp. NKDBFgelt
AACCCGGCCCCGACAACCCCTGCCCCGGACAGCCCGCCCCCTGCGCCGCCAAGCCCGCCGCCCGTCGTCGTGCCTTCCCTCCCCGGCGGCGCGGTCAATGACCCGGCAGGAGCCAAAAGCTACGCCTCCAGCAGGTTGGGCGCCCATGGCTGGGGCCAGGACCAGTTCCTCTGCCTGGCCCAGCTGTGGACCAAGGAATCGAACTGGCTGACCACCGCCACCAACCCCTATTCCGGCGCCTACGGAGTCGCGCAGGCCCTCCCGCCAGGCAAGTACTCAAGTGCCGGTGCCGACTGGCTTACCAGCTACCGGACGCAGATCGACTGGGGGCTGGGCTACATCAGGGAGCGGTACGGCTCGCCCTGCGCCGCCTGGAACCACTCCATGGCAAAGAACTGGTACTGACCCCGCGTAGGCTTTTCCCATGCCTGACTATGAACGCTTCCGGATCCTTCTTGAGGAGGAACGGGAGCGGAAGGTGGCCCTCCTGCCGGCCCTGCGCGCAGACATCGCCTCCGCAAACTCGGCGCGCCAGGATTCGAATGTGGACGACGAACATGACCCGGAAGGCTCCACCATCGCTTTCGAGCTGTCCCAGGCGTCCGCCCTGCTGAAGCAAAGCAGCCGAGGGCTGGACCAGGTGGACGCCGCCCTGGCCAGGATTGCCGCCGGCACCTACGGGACATGTGCCGTCTGCGGGGAAGCCATCGCCGAAGGCAGGCTGGAAGCACGGCCGTGGACCCCGTTCTGTATCCGCCACGCATCGGCGGGCCGCGGCCAATGAGCAGCACCCTGGACCGGGTGTCCGCTGCTGCAGGCTTCGTTGACCGCACCCTGCAGAATGAGGGCGCCTGGTACCGGGCGGACGACGTCGAGGACAGGCTGGGCGGGCAGCTGGCTTCCTACGGCTCCTCGGTGGGCGCAGTCCGGGGAACCGTCCGCGACGCCCTCCGGAAATACAAGGACCTCGACCACGACGCCGTTGTCCAGCTGGCGTCCGCCCTCTGGGGCCAGCCCGGGCCCGGTTCCCGGGCCGTTTTTGAGCGCAGGCTCGCCGCTGTTGTGCTGCTGCAATCCACCAGGGCACTCCTGCGCCACTCGGACCTGACCCGTATTGAGGGCTTCCTGCGGTCTGCCGGGACCCGGGAACTGGCGGAACCGCTGCTGTCCGACGTCGTGGCGCCGTTCCTGGCGGGGCTCGGCGGGCGGGACCGGCAGCGCGCAGCCGTGGTCCTGGCCCGGTGGCGGACGGACTCCGACAGCCAGCTGCGCACCGCCGCCGCCTATATTGACCAGCAAGCCGCCCCCGAAGCCCCACCACAAGGAGACACCCATGAACGATCCCCATAACCTTGACCGGTTCGTCGCCGCCCAGGACAGCGGCGGCACATACGGCCAGGCGCTGGCGGAACTGCAGCTGGGCCGGAAATCCGGCCACTGGATGTGGTTCATCTTTCCGCAGTTCGCGGGCCTGGGCCACAGCGAAATGTCACGACGGTACGCCATCAGCTCCCTGGCTGAAGCACGGGAGTACCTGGCCCATACGGTGCTGGGCCCACGGCTGCTCGAGTCCGCCCTGGCCGTCACCAACCACTCAGGCGGCCCGGCGGAGGACATCTTCGGGAGCACCGACGCCCGGAAGCTGCACTCCTCCATGACGCTGTTCCTCCGGGCAGCTCCGGGGGAAACGGTGTTCAAAACGGTCCTGGCCCAGTTCTTCGATGGACAGCCCGACGCCGCCACTGACGAGCTGCTGGCAGGCGAGGACGAGAAGTAGGGGCCAGAAATTAAAAGGCCGACGGCGGTGCCCCGCGCATCAGGCGCGGGGCACCGCCGTCGGTATCTTTCCGGTACATCCCGGGGCTACGGCGTGGGGCTGCCGCCGTTGACGTTCAGCGTTTCGCCCACAACATAGCTGGATTCCGGTGAGGCGAGGAAGACGTAGGCGGGGGCGAGCTCCGCCGGCTGGCCGGCCCGGCCCAGCGGCGTCGACTGCCCGAACTCAGGCAGCTCCTCCTTCGGCTGGCCGCTGCTGACCTGCAGCGGGGTCCAGATGGGACCCGGCGCCACCGCATTGACGCGGATGCCCTTGGGCGCCAGCTGCTGCGCCAAGCCTTTCGTGAAGTTGTTGATGCTGGCCTTGGTGGTGGCGTAATCCACCAGCGTCGGGGATGGGCTGTAGGCCTGGATGGACGTGGTGTTGATAATTGTTGACCCGGCCGGCATATGGGGGAGTGCAGCCTTGGTCAACCAGAACATCGCGTACACATTGGTTTTCACGGTGTGGTCGAACTGCTCATCGGTGATGTCGGCGAGGTCCTCCTGCGCCACCTGTTTCCCGGCGTTGTTGACCAGGATGTCGATGCTGCCCAGCACCGCCACGGCAGTGTCCACCACGTCGCGGCACACGGACGCGTCCTTGAGGTCACCGGGGACCTTGATGGCCTTGCGCCCGGCGGCCTCGATGAGGCCCGCAATGCGGGCGGCATCCTCTTCTTCCTCCGGAAGGTAGGAGAGAACGACGTCGGCCCCCTCCCGGGCGAAGGCAATGGCCGTTGCTGCACCGATGCCTGAGTCCGCGCCGGTGACGATCGCCTTGCGCCCTTCAAGCCTGCCGGTACCGCGGTAGGTCTCCTCGCCAAGGTCGGCCTTGGGTGCCAGCTCCGCATCCAGTCCCGGCTCGGGCTGGTGCTGCTTTGGCGGGGAGATCTTTTCGTACGCGGTGACCGGATTGCGGAAGGTGTACTGATCTGTCATGTGGTCCTCCTGGTGCTCGGATGACAAAAGCTAAGCATGCTTACCGTTCCAAGCCTAGGCACCTGATGCCTCCCTTGCCAAACCCGGTCAATCCCGGAGGACCTCGTGCAGCCGGACGTCCCCCAGCTTTCCGGAATCCACCGTGGCGGTCATGAACGTGCAGGCCGGCTGCCGGCGGCGGTCAGTGGGCGACCCGGGATTCAGCAGCCGCAGCCCGCGCGGGGTGGTGGTGTCCCACGGGATGTGGCTGTGGCCGAAAACCAGCACGTCCGCCTCCGGGTACTGGGCCTCGCACCTGGCTTCACGCCCCTTGGCCTGCCCGGTCTCGTGCACCATGGCAAAGCGGATGCCCTCCAGCGTGATCTCCGCCGTTTCCGGAAGGCTCCGGCGCAGCTCCGGTCCGTCGTTGTTTCCATAGACGCCCACCAGCAGGCGGCTCCGCCGCCGGAACTCTTCCAAGTGGGACGCGGACACCCAGTCGCCGGCATGAAAGACCACGTCGGCGCTTTCGACGGCGGACCACACCTGTGCAGGAAGGTCACGCGCGCGTTTGGGGATGTGGGTATCGGCGACCAGGACAAGATTCAGCGGCATGGGAAAGATCCTGCCATGCCGGCCGGCTTCCCGAGGACCGGCCTCTGGCCCTCTCCTGCGGACCCTTCTGCCGTTCTTTCGATTCGCTCTTTTCCCGGCGGGCAGCCAGTCGTACTCTGGGCTCGGAGGTGAGTGCCATGGAGGCAACGCAGGGTGACCGCATCATCGTGCACGGCAGGACTGTGGGGGCGGTGGACCGGCATGGAGTGATTCTTGAGGTGCGCGGCCAGGGCGGAACGCCGCCCTACCGTGTCCGCTTTGATGACGGACACGAGACCATCATGTACCCCGGCGGTGATTTCGCCGTCGAGCGCGGTACAGCGAACCAGTCCTGACCGGGGCAGCGGACTGGCGGATGCAGCCCACCCGCTCCACCTGTCAGACTGGAGCGATGGATCACTTTCCGGCGTCCACCGCGTCCTCCGCCCCTCCCGTCCGTACCGGTCCCAGGGACCCCGGCGACGCCTGGGTCGAGGGAAGCCGCGGGCGCTTCTGGGGGCGTTTCGGCGCGGCCGGGGTGCTGGCCTACGATCCCGGCAAGGGGGTGCTGCTGCAGCACCGTGCCGTGTGGAGCCACAACGGCGGAACATGGGGGCTGCCCGGCGGCGCACTCCATGAGGGCGAGGAGGCCGTCACCGGCGCTCTCCGGGAAGCCTATGAGGAAGCCGCCGTGCCCGCGGACAATGTGGAGGTGATCTTCACGTCCCTGCTGGACGTGGGGTACTGGAGCTACACCACGGTTGTGGTGCTGGTGAGGGAGCCCTTTGACCCGGTGATCAGCGATCCCGAAAGCCTGGAGCTCCGGTGGGTCCCGCTGCCCGGGGTGGCCGGCCTGGAACTGCACCCCGGATTTGAAGCGTCCTGGCCGGACCTCCGTGCAAGGCTCGAGTCCTAGTAGTCCGGGCCGTATTCCGCTTTGACCAAGATGGGGAGGTGGTCTGAGTTGCCCCGCGGCAGGGTCTCCACGCTTTCGATATCCAGGCCCAGTGACGTCGCGAAATCGAAGTGGCCCTTGAACACTTTGTACCGGGTGTACGTGCGCCTGTTGCTCAGGGAGAGTGCATAGCCCGAGTTTTTCATGTGCAGGTCCAGGTTCTTGGTGAAGAACGGGTAGTTGAAATCGCCCACCATCAGGGTCATCAGGCCTTTGCCCATGCTCAGCAGCTCCGCATGGGCCGCGTGGATCTGCTTGCGCCGGAGCGAGTTGGACGCGGTGAGCGGGGCAGCGTGGAACGAGCCGATCACCAGTTCATGCTGCGTTTCGTTGTCCATGACCCGGGTGCCGATCAGCCGCTCATGGGCCGGGGCCAGGACGCGGTCATGCATCGACTTCTTCAGGGCGAAGGACTGGGTGTCCAGGGCGGTGAAGCGGCTGGTGCGGTAGTAGATGGCCAGCCCCAGCCGGTTGCCCTTGGTGGCATCCGCCAGATGCAGTGGCCCCAGGGTTTCGGGAAGATCACTGGAATCCACCTCCTGGAGGCAGAGCGCATCAATGTCATGGTTCCGCGCCAGGGCGAGGAGTTCGCCGCTCGCCTTGTGCTTGCGGAGGTTGTAGCTGATGACGCGCATGGAACACCTCTTCCGAGGGTTGCTGACAGGACCAGTTCCTGAGTCTAGTCGGATGGATCCCACCAGTGGCCAACATTTCGCCGCGTCCCTTTGGGTGAAATGCCGTGCCCGGGTCCGGCGCAGCAGCGGCACCCGGCGCGGATAGAGTTAAGGCCGATTCACTGGAACTCCGAAGGGGCCAACGTTGACCGCAGAGCTGCCTGAACTGGCTGAAGGAAACTTCTACTACCTGAACCTGGGCGGAGGCCGTTTCCGTTCCACCATCCATGCCCAGGGTGCCTGGAACGTCCACGAGCAGCACATGGCGCCGGCGTCGGGCCTGCTCGCGGACAGCCTGGAACGCCATGACCCGCGGCCGGACATGCGGATGGGCCGGATCAGCTACGAGATCCTCGGCCTTATCCCAGGCGGCGAATTCCAGATCGCGGCCACCACCCTCCGGCCCGGAAAGACCATCGAACTCCTGCAGGCCGAGCTGGTGGCGGGCGGGCGCACCGCCATCCGTGCCACCGCCTGGCGGCTGGCCACCAGCGATACAACACCGGTAGCCGCCATCGAGGATACCCCCATTCCCGGTCCGGAAGACTGCAAGCCGTACGACGGCGCGTCCGTGTGGCCCGGCGGCTACATCCGCTCGCTGGAGATGCGGGTTGCGGAAGGGCACAGGCCCGGGGCCGGAAAGGTCTGGCTCCGGACCGAACATCCTTTGACGGACCGCGCGGACAGCGGTGCCCTGGCCAGGCTCATGGGCATGGTGGACACGGCCAACGGCATCGCGGCCAGGGTTCCGCCCGGCAAGGACAGCTACTCCTTTCCCAACCTTGACCTGCAGATCCACATGTACCGCCGGCCCGAAGGGGAGTGGCTGGGCCTGGACAACGCGGTCTCGTTCGGCGGGGACGGCATAGGACTGACGTCCACAGTCCTGCACGACCTCCAGGGGCCGTTCGGGCGCGCGGAGCAGATCCTCACACTGCGAAAAACCTGACGGGACTGCCGGGGGTGGAGCACGGAGGTGGATCGCCGGTCTTTTGGCGCCGCTAACTGGCTTGTTCATGGATGCTTGTGACCGCCTGCAGAAGACTGCCCGGTACATCCCGGGCTCGCGGGCACCTTGCGCTTCGGGATCGCAGTCTGCGTTGCCGGGTTCGTCGTCGAAGACGGGCATGCGCTGGATGGATTGCCCGAGTCTGTCCAGGGTTGAGATGGCCCGGGTGTCGTTTCGATCAGCGCCTCGAGGGCCGGACGACATATGGGCGTGCAGCTCTCGCTCCAGAGATGCCGTACTCAACGTAGTGGTCATAAGCGGCGGACGCCGGAGGCCAGAAGGTCCGCCTGTTCTCGATTAGTGGAGCGCTGTTGGGCCGGGCTACTGGGTAGCAAATCAGTTTCGTCACGGGCTGCTTCGAGGTGTCTCATAACTAAGGACAAGTACTCGATTTTTGCCAAAAGGTTATGAGACATAGTTACGAGAACGCCAATGCCATCGCGCGTCCAAGATTCCGCAGAAAATCTGTGACCGTGCAGGTCAGACGACTGTTAGCTCGTTGAGACGTCTCGTTTCCCAAGGGTTTCGAGACAATCTGGAGAGTAGCGTTTAGGACACCTTCACCGTGCACGTCCTCGTGTAGGGCTAACGTGCGTATCGAGGCAGGCTACTGGATCTGGTCAGAGAGCATGCCTGCTGCACGCCCGGCGACCGGCTTACGGGGCGGTCTGAGCGGGAGGTGTTCAAGGAGGTGTTCAAGGAGTGCCGTTGCAGTGTTGGATGGAGCCGTTAGCTCCGAGTCGTGAATTGGACTTGGATGTACTTGAGCTCAGTGCGTGGAAGCACAGCGGTCACCACCCCGCCGCCTGCCAGTTGGGCTCCGATACCGTAGACGAACGGGTCCGTATCGACCTCTGCACCGGGCATATCGACTCCGTTGATGACGGTCCTGGCCTCGCTGTTGACCATCCGGCCGGTAACTGTGGGGGCGTGCTGGTCCCACGGGTTGCTGCCCGGCCAGAGCTCTTGCCGATATTGGTTCATGAGGATGTGGTTGACATGGTCAACCAACAGGCTTCGAACCGAAGAACGCTCGGATGGATCGCGGTGCCAGGTGGTTCGCACGGACTCCTCAAGTTGCGGGTAACGCAGGCGCTCCACGTACTCGATCAGCCAAGGGGGCCGCGGCCATGGCGGAACTTCCTCGATCGATCTGCGTGTCTTCTCGTTGAGGTCCGCGAGGTTTACCGGGTCTGAGCGGTCATCCGGGTTTCGCCAGAGCGTATAGGTGATGCTCGCCGTCATCTCGTTGTACCCACGATCATCTTGGCCATAGGTCACACCAACGCTGTCGGTGTCCTCCAACGATGGTTGAGGCGCGAGCCCCATCACCGGAATGGGCATCAGCTTCAGGCGCTCAGCCCATTCGGCACGGGGGTCGGGAGCGTCTGCGGGGAGAATTCCAGCCACTCTCATACCCCGACTATGAACCACACGAGGCCGCCTGTATACGGAATCGGACTTTCGGGTCCCAAATGTCACGTTGATGGTTCGGCTAGCGGGCACCAACAGCGCGGTAAGCGATCCTTTACCGGACTCCCCTCGTCGGAGTCCAGCTGTCGTGAATGGCCAGGCGTGGTAGACGTCTTTTTGCCCGCCTCCGCCACGGGCTTGCGGCGACCCACCTCGGGTTGCCAGGCTCTCGGCCACGAGATCGACTCCATGGCACGATCCTTCCTTTGCCGCGCAATCTCACGGAATTTGCTTCGGATAATGGCGTGGGCGTGGTGGGGTTGACGTTTAAGGGTTGTGCACCGGTAGCGGAGGCCGCAGCCAGTCATCAACGTCCGGATCGTGCTCCACCAGGAGGCCCTCCAACGCCTCCCAGCCGTGGGTCGCAGCGAAGTTGGCCTCAGCAGGGAACAGCGGGACAAGGTTGGCAATGATGATCGGTCCATCCACGTCCTCGCAGACAGCAAACCCATCGGGTTGGTAATAGGGGCTGTACACGAGGAAAGCTTCAAGCCGGGTATCAGGATCGAGCGGCCCTCTGGGACCTATGACCTCACCTCGAAGCGGAGCGCGTCCCTCGTGGATCATCTCCTCCGCGAGCTGCTGCATCATGGAAGGAACGTACCGCTCAAAGTGGCCGCGGCGGACCATCATCAAAAGTTCAATCCGGATTGGCGCCCTGCCCGGCATGGCCAGTGCGCACCGGCTCAGCCCCAGCGTCGAGTAGGCAACAACGCCGTCCAAGGGGCCGTCGTCGAACTTGACGACCTGCGCATGTGTCGGCCGTCCGTCCGCGTCCCTGGCCCATCCCCCAGAGATGGGGCCGAGATATTGTTCAAGGTGCTCGACAAGGTGCGTCATGGCTGCTCCTTCCTATCCCCGCTGCCGGCGGTCGCGCGCCGAGAGAACTTCGGCCGCACATCCGAGGACAAGTGGCAAGTATCGCCTGATAGCCGCAGGCCGGCGCAACTCCCCGGTCTTCAGCAGTGCCCGGATCTGATTCGAACTTAAGTTCAGCTCTTCGGCGGCCCGCTCAGTGGTCAAGAAGCGGCGCTTCTTCGGTTCCTCGGTCACCAGCTCATCCTATGTGCGGGATAGCGTGGCGCTGCCGATGTAGCGGACGCGCATTCCGGCGTCTCCTATCCCTAGGTATGCGGCAGCGGCTTGCTGTAGTAGTAGCGGGTTAGATCGTCGGGGCGAGAAATCATGATTCCCATCGCACCCGGAGTGTGGACATGCCTGAGCCTTCAATTGCCCGTAAGGGATCCCTGAACGGACCTGTTGAGTCTTAGGGTTGCTTGGGGGACTTCCTCGCGGCCCGGCGGTACCACCAGAGGCTGAATAGCAGCAGGCCTAGGTTCAGGGCCTGCGAAATCCAATACCCGACTGTTGCTCTGTTGCCCTCTGCGAGCACGCCGTATAGGTTGCTCGCGAATAGCGCCACGGCGAAAAGGCCCATAACCACTGCCTCCGCTTTGGTTGGCTGCTTCTTCCAATTTCTCGGGCCCATGCCCTGAGCCTAGCGGTGGAATTAAGTGGTGCGGTTACCCTTACGGGACAGCTGAATTCCTGTGTCTCATAACCTCAGCGCCTCGAATCCCTAGGGATACGAGACGCAGCGGCACCCGAGCAGACTCCGGGCCCTGATGCGAAGCACCACTTGGCGATCCAGAATGCCGCCACACAGTGGAAACAACCGCCCGTTCCGGTGGATGTATCGTTGAGTATCGTTGTATATCGTTGGCGGTTTTCAAAGGAGATCATCATGCGTGGTTCATACCCGGCAGCCGGATTCGGCGGAAGCAATATCGACGGCATGTGGCAGGCCGTTGAGGAGCTGCGCTCACGGTTTGAGAAACGCGCGGGAACCCGTGCTGGCAAGGGTGAGGTGCGGTCCGCGGTGCTGGCGCTCCTTGCTGAGCGGCCGATGCACGGCTACCAGATCATCCGCGAGATCGAGGAGCGCAGCGGCGGCAGCTGGAAGCCCAGCGCCGGCTCCGTCTACCCGACTTTGCAGCTGCTCGCGGACGAGGGCACCATCAGCGCCGAGGAGTCCAACGGTCGCAAGATCTATTCACTGACCGAGGCCGGCCGCGAGGAAGTTGCGCAGGACCACGGAGCAACGCCCTGGGACTCGCCGGGGCCCCATCCCGGCGGGTTTGGATCCTTGCCCAAAGCGGGGGTGGAGCTCGCGCAGGCTGCAGCCCAGGTGGGCCGCACGGGCTCGCCGGACCAGGTGCAGCAGGCCGTGGCGGTGCTCGACGACGCACGGCGCCGGCTCTACGCGATCCTCGCCCAGGATTGACGCGGGTGGCGTCTGTCCGCCCGCATCGTGCCGCTTCGGCCGCGGGCGCCGGGGACACCCGTGCCCGCTACCGGCGCATCCTGCGCTTTGCCGCCTGGAACCTGGCAGTGACGTGGTGGTTTGAACTGTTCCTCCCGCGGATCGGACTAGCCCGGGTCGCAGAACGTACGCGGTCGCGGCGGATGCAGCGCTTCGCCCGGCGCTTCCATGGACTTGCCGTGGAGCTGGGCGGCCTGATGATCAAGGTGGGACAGTTCCTTTCCTCCAGGCTCGATATTCTGCCACCCGAGATCACCAGGGAGCTTGAGGGCCTCCAGGACGAGGTCCCGCCCGTTCCGTTTCCTTCGATCCGCGCCCTGGCTGAGGTGGAGTTGGGCGCTCCGCTGGACCAGGTGTTCGCTTTCGTGGAGGAGGTACCGATCGCTGCCGCGTCGCTGGGGCAGGCGCACCGGGCACGCCTTCGTGCATCGGATGCGGCCGACACCGGATTCACCGACGTGGTGCTCAAGGTGCAGCGTCCGGGCATTGACGCGATTGTCGACGTCGACCTTGCAGCCCTGCGTAAGGTAGGCGGCTGGCTCAGCCGCATTCGCCTGGTGTCCAGCCGCGCCAATATGCCGGCCCTGGTGGAGGAGTTTGCGCAGACCAGTTTCGAGGAGATCGACTACCTGCACGAGGCGGCGAATTCCGAACGCTTCGCCGCCGATTTTTCCGACGACGGCAGGGTCTGCGTGCCCGGCATTGCCTGGGAGCGGAGCACCCGCCGCGTACTCACCCTTGAAGACGTCACGGCCATCAAGATCACGGAGGCCGGGGCCCTCCGGGCGGCGGGCATCGATCCGGCCGAGGTGGCTCCGGTGTTCGCCGCCGTCATGTTCGACCAGATGTTCACCAACGGCTTCTTCCATGCAGACCCGCACCCCGGAAATATCTTTGTCACTCCCGTCACCGCACCGGCCGGCGACCGCCCGTGGAAGCTGACATTCATCGACTTCGGCATGATGGGCGAAATTACCTCCTCCACCCGTAGCGGACTCCGGAAGCTGCTGATTGCTGCCGCCGCGCGCGACGGCCGGGGGCTGGTGGCGGCGATCAACGACGTCGGCGTGCTGGCGCCGTCAGCCGACACTGTGGAGATGGAGCGCGCCATGACGCATCTCTTCGCCCGCTTCGGCGGCATGGGGTTCGCTGAGCTCCGGGAAGTGGATCCGAGGGAGTTCCGTGACTTCGCGGTGGAGTTCGGCGATGTGGTCCGCTCGCTGCCATTCCAGCTCCCGGAGAATTTCCTGCTCATCATCCGGGCGATGTCGCTGACCTCGGGGGTGTGCAGCTCGCTCGATGAGCGCTTCAACCTCTGGGATTCCGTGGAACCGTATGCCGCCAGGCTTCTGCGCGACGAGCGCGGCAACATCGTGGAGGACGTGGCCCAGCAGGCCCTCGACGCCGCAGCGACCGCACTGCGCCTGCCGAAGCGCCTGGACGCACTGGCTGGACGGCTTGAGGAAGGCTCCCTCGCTGTTGCCAACCCCCGTCTTGAACGGCAGATCGCCCGCCTGGACCGCACCAACCGGCGCTCTGCTTCTGCCCTGGTGTTTGCCGCCCTGCTCATCGCTGGCGCCATCGTGCGGGCTGACGACGCCGTCCTGGGCGGCATCCTCATGGCAGGTTCTGCAGTCCCGCTGCTGCACGGGATGTGGGCAGGCCGCCGCGGGCTTTGAAGCGGCAGTGCCCGGGGCGCAGCCGCTGCGTGGGCATTGCCGGAGCGGCCTTGGCGCGAGCGTCAGGTCCGGGCGTGGAAAACCAGCCAGCCCGCGAGTGTTGACAGGCCTGTCAGCACGGCGCCCCACAGCATGTCCACGACAATCAGCTGCAGCGGCCAAACCTTCAGGGTGGCGGCATTGGTGAGGTCGTAGGTGGCGTAGGCGAAGGCGCCCAGGGCCGCACCGTAACCCAGGGCAGTGAGCCAGCTGCCGCCGTCGAGCGTGGGCCGCAGTGCAAAGAACACAATCCCGGCGATGTAAATGACGTAGAACGCCACGGCGTAACCTAGGTGTGGTTTGTCCGCCAGCAGTTCGCCGATGTGGCTGCGGTAAAAGGGGTTCATCAGCCTGAGCCAGATGGCGTCGATCGCTGCGAAGGCGGCGGCGACAACGAGGAATTGCAGAATGACCATAAGGGAGCTTAGCAATATGAACGACGGCGGTCCGGGGCCCCGCACCCTGACAGTGGTGCGGCAGGAACAGACGCTGGGCGCCGCCCGGGACCTGGAATTCGGCCTGGAACTGCTGGCCAGGGTCAGGAGCGGGGACATCGGTCCCACGCTGCGGCTGTACCGTCCCGCCCCCACGGTCGCGTTCGGCCAGCGGGACACCCGCCTGCCGGGATTCGACGCCGCCGCGCAGGCGTGCCGTGCCAACGGCTTCGAACCCCTGGTCCGCCGGGCAGGAGGCCGGGCGGCCGCTTATCACGAGGGCACGCTGGTGGTGGACCATATTGAACCCGATCCGGATGCCATCGCCGGTTCCAAAACCAGGTTCGGGTACTTCGGGGAGCTGTTTGCGGACGCCCTGCGCCGGGTCGGCGTGCAGGCGGCTGTGGGCGAGATTCCCGGGGAATACTGCCCCGGCGAGTTCAGCGTGCACGGCACGGACCCGGCCGACGGCGCGCACCGTGTGAAACTGGTGGGTACGGCCCAGCGCGTGGTGGCCGGCGGCTGGCTGTTTAGTTCGGTGATCGTGGTGGAAAACTCGGCGCCGATCCGCAAAGTGCTGACCGACAGCTACGCCGCCCTGGGCCTGGACTGGGACCCTGCCACGGCAGGGGCGGTGGACGACCTTGTGCCTGGCGTGGATGTCCCAGCCGTGGAGGAAGCCCTGCTTTCCGTTTATGCCGGCCATGCGCCGCTGAGAACCGCTTCGTTCAGCAGCCTGGGGGCATGACCCGGCTGGTTGCTGCCGGGCACAGCAAACGGGACCAACATTGGGAAATGTTGGTCCCGTTCTGTTGGTCCCAGCCGGGGTGGCGTGCCGGCTAGGCTGCGAGGCGCTGCTTGACCTCGGCAGCGGAAGGGTTCGTGGCGGCGGTGCCGTCCGGGAAGAGGACGGTGGGGACGGTCTGGTTTCCACCGTTCAGCTGCTCCACGAGTTCGGCGGTGCCTTCCACTTCCTCGATGTTGATCTCGGTGTAGCCGATGCCCTGGGCATCAAGCTGCTTCTTCAGCCGGTTGCAGTAGCCGCACCAGGTGGTGGAAAACATGGTGATAGTGCCGGATTCGGGAGTGAAGTCCACGGAGCTCTCCTCTGTGCTTGATAACGGTTTCGTTCCTGTAACGGTAGCGTGCAGTCCGCTATTCCCCGGTACTGGGGCCCGCCGGGCCTCCTTGGATGACAGCTTCTGCCGCCGATGGCATGCTGGAGCCATGTGTGGACGCTACGTAATGGCACGCGCCGTGGGGGACCTCCTTGCCGAGTTCGACGCCGAGCTTGAGGACGAGGTCAGCATCCCGCCGTCGTGGAATGTTGCGCCGACGGACGCGGTTCCCATCGTCCTGGAACGCCTGGTGGACGGCGAGTCCGGGAACAAACATGTCCGCCAGCTCCACGTCGCCCGCTGGGGACTGGTCCCGTCCTGGGCCAAGGACCCGGGAATCGGCTCCCGGATGATCAACGCACGCAGCGAGTCCGTCCTTGAGAAACCGGCGTTCCGGAAAGCCATGCAGTCCCGCCGCTGCGCTGTCCCGGCAGACGGCTACTACGAATGGAAGCAGGGGCCCGGGAAGTCCAAGCAGCCCTACTACGTGCACCCGGGCGCTGGCCATGGCCTGGTGTTTGCGGGGCTCTATGAGTGGTGGAAGGATCCCTCCTGGCCGGCAGGGGAGCCGGGCGGGTGGCTGCTCTCAACGTCCATCCTGACCGCTGACACGCCCCCGCCCGGCAGTGAGTCCACGGTGTTTGGAAAGCTCACGGAACTCCATGACCGGGTGCCCCTACCCATGGACAAAGCCACGATGCAGGCCTGGCTGGACCCCCAGGCCGACGATCCGGCCGGACTCGTGGACCTGGTCCGGGCGGGGGTCAAGGACGTGGCCGCTGACTGGCACGTAGAGTCCGTAGGGAAAGAGGTCGGCAACGTCAGGAACAACGGGCCGGAACTGATCCGGCCCGTGGAAGCACTCTTCTAGCAGCGGGCCCTCCAGCAGCCCGGACCAAACCTCGGGGGAGGGCTAAACGGTGACCGCGCCGTCGTCGTCCACTGCCCAGGTGGGGTTGTACGCCACCTCCCAGCGGAAACCGTCTGGGTCCGCGAAGTAGCCGCTGTAGCCGCCCCACGGCTGGGTGATGGGCTCGGCGACGATCTCCGCCCCGGCGGCGGCGGCCTCCTCCATGACGCGGTCCACGTCCTCAGTGCCGGGAAGGTTGTGGCTCAGCGTGATGCAGGGGACACCCCCGGACGCCGTGACGCCGGCGTCTGCCTGCATCTGGCTCACATCCCACAGGGACAGCACAAGCCCGTGGTTCACCTGGATGAACACCACGTCGCCGGGAACTTCCCGGTGGACAGACCAACCAAGCCCGTCAACATAGAAGGCCCGGGACGCGGCAACACTGCGGACGCCCAGTGAAATGAAGTCGACTCTTGGCTGCATGCTTCGATACTGTCAGACGATGGCGACAATTCAAGGAAACGATAGAGATGCTTTGGCCGACAAGGAACAGCTCGCTGCCGTCCGGGTTGCTGTTGACGAAGTGGATGAGCAGATCGTCACCCTCATCGCCCGCCGCGAACGGCTGATCCGCATTGCCGGAACGCTCAAGGGCGACGACGCCGAGGTCCGTGCGCCCGGCCGGGTGGAGCGGATCATCGAACACGTCCGCTCAGCCGCGGAAAAGAAGGACATTGACCCGGACATCGTCGAGTCCACGTACCGGGCCATGATCTCCGGGTTCATCGAACTGGAACTGAAGGTCCACAAAGAGAACAGCTAAGCCCTCCCTGAACGGCTTACTACAGGTTCTCCTCCACAGGGACGCCGTGCTGGTACTCCCTGCCCTCCGCCTCGCTGAAGGCTGACATGAGGTGCCCCTTGCCCAGGCCGTCCAGGGCGGCAAGGGGAAAGCTGCCGGTGATGCTGTTCTCTGAATGGGTTACCCCGGACAGGTCGTAGTCTTCCTCGACTCCCTGTTCGCGGTTGAAGGAATAGAAGGCAATGGCCTTCCCGTTCATGAACTCAATACACAGCCTCCGCTGCGAGGAATAGTCGGGGGTGGCCCCCATCAGCCCCACCACATAGGCGCCCGAATCCGGGATGGTGCCGTCTATATCGAACGTGGCCACCATGGTGGAATCCTGGGCTGTGATGCTTGCCTGCTTCAGAAGTGCGTCTTGGGTTTTCATGGCACAATCCTGCTCCCTGGTGATCGGTCCGTCCACCCTTCCTGTGCAATCTCTTTTGTCGCTCCCTCGACCCATCTATGCTCCCGTTCAGAGCAGGGGTAGACTGGTTCCATTCGAATATGTGTTCGAATGTTTCCAGTTAGATCCACTCCGGGAGGCGCCATGGGTATGTTCAGCGAATCCGTGGAAGTCGACTGCACTGCGGACGGTGAACCCAGCGGCCTGCTGTGGGCAGGGCGGTCCTATGCCGTCTGCGCTGAACCGGTGCGCTGGTACGAACGCCGGCAATGGTGGGCTGAAGAAACCCGCGCACCGCTGGGCAGCGGACCCGGAGTGGTGGACCATGAGATCTGGCGCGTCCAGGTGCTTCCCTCCACCCCGGCGCGAGGTACAGAAGCCGCGGAAGAGCCGCTGACCCTTGACCTCACCCGGCATATCCGCAGCGGCCGGTGGCGGCTCCTGCGTATCCATGACGCACTCCGGCCCTGGACAGCATGAGTTTCACCCATCTTCACGTTTCCACCGCTTTCAGCGCCCACTACGGCGTCTCATGGCCCGAGGAACTGGCGCAGGCCGCCGCCGCTGACGGCGCAACCGCTCTCGCCTGCACGGACAGGGACGGGCTGTACGGAACCATCAAGCACCTCAAGGCATGCATGGCGGCAGGCATCGATCCCATCGTTGGCGTTGACCTTGCCGTATTCGACGACGACGGCGACCACCGCACGCAGCTGGCGGGCAGGGTGGTGGTACTGGCCCGGGGCCACAACAACGGGGCAGGCTACCGCGCCCTGTGCAGGCTGATTTCCGATGCCCACGCCCGCACCACGGGAACAGCCGGTGGAACTGTCCCGGTAGCCGTCACCCGGGCAGAGCTGGCGTCCCGCACCCTCGATCCGCAAACCCTCAAACCGGTGCTGACTGTCCTGCTCGGGCCTGATTCCGACGTCGGACGGGCCATTGGAGGGCGACGTTACCTTCGCCCGCGCACCCTTTTCAAGCAGTGGCTGGATGCAATGCCCCCAGGCACACTGGTGGCCGAAATCGTGTCCCAGCTCAGCGCCCCGGGAAAGCCGTTGAGTACCGCCCACGCCGTCCGGATGCTCAAGCTTGCCGAAGAGCATCAGGTTCCGGCTGTCCTGACCAACGCCGTCAGGTACTGCGCAGCAGACGGCGCCCCCACCGCAGATGTGCTCGACTCAGCCCGCACCCTGAAATCCCTACCCGAACTTGCGGATGAACCGCTGCTGCAGCCAACCGGGCAGGGGTGGCTGAAATTCGCATCGGAAATGCTCCGGCTGGGCAAAGAGATCATTTCAGCGGCAGGATACGGTGCCGCAGACCTGAAACAGCTGATGGCGCAAACTGAGGCGCTCGCCGACCGCTGCCGGATAGATCCGGAAACGGACATGGGCTGGAAGCAGCCGGTTGTGCCCGAAGCCTCAGTCATTGGGATCAGCCAGGATCCACACGTTGAACTGGTGCAGCGGTGCCAGGCCGGTATCAGCCGGCGCTTTCCGGGAATTGCTGGTGCTACCGAAGAGAGGATGCTCTCCCGGCTCGACCATGAGCTGGGCATCATCCGCAACCTCGGGTTTTCTTCCTACTTCCTGACCGTCGCCGAGGTATCACGCATGATCCAGGAGATGGGGGTGCGTGCGGCAGCCAGGGGATCAGGCGCCTCCAGCCTGGTCAATTACCTGATTGATGTCAGCCAGGTGAACCCCCTGCAGCACGACCTCATCTTTGAACGTTTCCTGTCGCGGGACCGGGCCACCCTTCCGGACATCGATATTGACGTTGAAAGCGCAGAGCGGCACAACGTCTACCACCGCATTTTCAAGCGTTTCGGGTCCGAGCGGGTCACCCTGATGAGCATGCAGAACGGCTACCGGGCCAGGGGTGCCGTGCGGGATGCCGGTATGGCCCTGGGCATGGACGGCGACGAGGTGGGGGAGATTGCCAAGCAGCTGTGGCGTTTTTCCGCGCGGAAATTCCGCGAGGCCCTGCAGGAAAAACCTGAACTCCGGGAATTCGCCGGCCGGGTGGAACAGCGGGAAATGGACGGCAACCAGCAGCTTGACCTGCTGGTTGACCTGACGGAACGGCTTGACCGGCTGCCCCGCCATATTTCCATGCATCCGTGTGGCGTCATCCTTGGTGACGCCACCCTCCTGGACCGCACCCCGGTGCAGCCCAGCGGGCTGGGCCTGCCCATGAGCCAGTTCGATAAGCACGACATGGATCCCATGGGCATGCTCAAGCTGGACGTCCTGGGAGTCCGCATGCAGAGCGCCATGGCGTTTGCCGTCCGTGAAGTCATCCGCATCCACCCGTCCAAGGAAGAGGTGGTTGCCGCCGGCCGGCATCCGTCCGGTCCGGGCGGGACTGGTCCTGACTACATTGCCGAGAATGGCCATATCGACCTGAACGCCGTTCCCCTTGATGACGAGGCGACATTTGAACTCATCAGAAGCACCCACACCCTGGGCTGTTTCCAGATTGAATCACCCGGCCAGCGGGAACTGATCGGCAAGATGGCCCCCCGGGAGTTCAACGACCTCATCATTGATATCTCCCTGTTCCGCCCGGGCCCCATGAAATCGGACATGGTCCGGCCCTTCCTGGAACACCGTCACGGCTTCGCGCCCGAGGTCTATCCGCATCCGGACCTGAAACCCGTGCTGGCGGAAACCCATGGTGTCACCGTCTTCCACGAACAGATACTGCGGACCTTTGATGTCATGACCGGCTGCGGCCTGGCCCGGGCCGACGAATTCCGCCGGGCCCTGGGAAACGAGGCTCTCGAACAGGGGGTAGAGGAGTTCTTCCGCAAGGCTGCCCGGATCAAGGGTTACCAGCCAGAGGTGGTGGACAACGTCTGGGGAACGCTGAAGGCTTTCGGAAGTTTCGGATTCTGCAAAGCTCACGGTGCCGCCTTTGCCGTCCCTACCTACCAGTCGGCCTGGCTTAAAGCCCATCATCCTGAAGCATTCCTTGCCGGGCTGTGGGAGCACGATCCTGGCATGTACCCCAAGAGGCTGCTGGTCGCGGAAGCCCGGCGGCTTGGCATTCCCATTCTTCCCCTGGACATTAATCGCAGCAAGGGCGAATACCGGGTGGAAAGGATTGCAGCCGGAAACGATGCAGGCAAACTGGGAATCAGGCTGAGCCTCAACGGCATATACGGGCTGTCCGCAACGGAACTCAAGCGGATCGTTGCGGGCCAGCCCTACGACTCGCTGGCGGACCTGAGAGCACGTTCCCGGGTCAGCAAGCCCAACATCAAGAGGTTGGCCCAGCTGGGGGCATTTGATTCGCTTCACCGTGAGGCGGGCGGCGCGGCTAACCGGGCCGACCTTGTCCATCACTTGCAACAGCTCCAGGGTTCCAGCAGCGGGCGGAAAGGCGTGGAGGTCCTTGAGGGGCAGCTGGCCCTTCCCCTGGGTGATGTTGAGCTTCGCAATGTTAAGCCGGGACTGCCGGCGCCTTCCCTGGTGGAAAACGTCCGTGCCGAACTGGACCTGATGGCAGTTGACGTCAGCAGCCACCTGATGGACAGCCACCGGCCAATGCTGGACAGGCTGGGCGTCATCACGGCGGACAAACTCCTTGGCCTGCGCAACGGGACGGAAGTCCTGGTGGCCGGGGTGCGGGTGGCAACCCAGACGCCGCCCATGAGGGGTGGGAGGAGGGTGGTCTTCATCAGTATCGACGACGGCACCGGTTGCATAGATTCGGTCTTTTTCCATGAAGCCCAGGAAAAAGCAGGGATGCTCCTGTTCGGCACAAGGCTGCTGCTGATCCGCGGGACCACCAGGCGGACCGGGCCCCGGGGAATCAGCCTGAGCGCCAGCATGGCCTGGGACCTTGGCAGGACGGAGAGCCTGCCGTTCCCGGATTCCCGTTTGCAGGAACCGGAAGTCCGGCACCCGCTGGATGGAATCACCAGGAGCCTCGCCATCACGGGATTCAGCGGCTGACCCTTCCGTGCGCCGCGTTGGTCGGGCCCCAGCGGAACCGATAGCATTGACGATGGCTGGCTGTGGTCCCCGTATGCCACAAGCTATGAAGCCTTAACTTTGAATAGGAGACACCCGTGTCAGATGCCCAGCAGATCACCCTTCTCGTCGATGGCGAAGAGACCAAGGTGACTACCGGGACAACCGGTGCGGAACTCTTCTTTGAGCGCCGTGATGTTGTTGTAGCCCGCGTCAACGGCGAACTAAAGGACCTTGACCAGGAGCTCCCGGAAGGCGCCGACGTCGAAGGCGTCACCATTGACTCGCCTGACGGCCTCAACGTCCTCCGCCACTCCACGGCCCACGTCATGGCCCAGGCTGTCCAGCAGCTGCGTCCCGACGCCAAGCTGGGCATCGGCCCGTACATCACTGACGGGTTCTACTTCGACTTCGATGTCGCCGAACCGTTCACCCCCGAGGACCTCAAAACCCTCGAGAAGATGATGCAAAAAATCATCAACCAGAACCAGAAGTTCGTCCGCCGCGTGGTCAACGAGGACGAAGCCCGCGAAGCCATGAAGAACGAGCCCTACAAGCTTGAACTGCTGGGCAAGAAAAACGAGGCTGCAGAGGCCGGCGAAGGCGTGAACGTCGAGGTCGGCGCAGGTGACATCACCATCTACGACAATGTTGAGCGCAAGGAAGGGACCACCGTCTGGTGCGATCTCTGCCGCGGCCCGCACCTGCCCAACACCAAGCTCATCTCCAACGCCTTTGCCCTCACCCGTTCGTCCTCCGCGTACTGGCTGGGTAACCAGAAGAACCAGCAGTTGCAGCGCATCTACGGCACGGCCTGGCCCACCAAGGACGCCCTCAAGGCATACCAGGAACGCATCGCAGAGGCAGAACGCCGCGACCACCGCAAGCTCGGCTCGGAACTGGACCTCTTTTCCTTCCCGGATGAACTCGGCTCAGGCCTCCCCGTCTTCCACCCCAAGGGCGGCATCATCCGCAAGGAGATGGAGGACTACTCGCGCCAGCGCCACGTCGAGGCCGGCTACGAGTTTGTCTACACCCCGCACATCACCAAAGGGCATCTGTACGAGGTCTCAGGGCACCTGGACTGGTACAAGGACGGCATGTTCCCGGCCATGCGAGTGGATGAGGAACTCAACGCAGACGGTACAGTACGGAAGCCTGCCCAGGACTACTACCTGAAGCCGATGAACTGCCCCATGCACAACCTGATCTTCCGTTCGCGGGGACGGTCCTACCGTGAACTGCCGCTGCGGCTCTTCGAATTCGGCGCTGTATACCGCTACGAAAAGTCCGGCGTGGTGCACGGCCTGACCCGGGTCCGTGGCATGACACAGGACGACGCCCACATCTACTGCACCCGCGAGCAGATGAAGGACGAGCTCACCAAGACGCTGACGTTCGTCCTCGACCTGCTCAAGGACTACGGCCTGAACGACTTCTACCTGGAGCTCTCCACCAAGGACCCGGAAAAGTTCGTGGGTGAGGACGCAGCCTGGGAAGAAGCCACGCGTACCCTCTCCGAGGTTGCTGAGGAATCCGGCCTGGAGCTGGTCGCGGATCCGGGCGGGGCCGCCTTCTACGGCCCCAAGATCTCCGTGCAGGCGAAGGACGCCCTTGGCCGCACCTGGCAGATGTCCACTATCCAGCTGGACTTCAACCTGCCCGAACGGTTCGAACTCGAATTCCAGGCCGCTGACGGCAGCCGCCAGCGGCCCGTGATGATCCACCGTGCCCTGTTCGGATCGATCGAGCGCTTCATGGGCGTGCTCACCGAGCACTACGCCGGCGCCTTCCCCGCATGGCTGGCACCGGTCCAGGTGGTGGGCATTCCGGTGGCGGAGACTTTCAACGAGTACATGTTCGACGTCGTGGACCAGCTGAAGGCAGCAGGCATCCGCGCGGAAGTGGACACTTCCTCGGACCGGTTCCCCAAGAAGATCCGCACGGCCAGCAAGGACAAGATTCCGTTCGTGCTCATTGCCGGCGGTGACGATGCCGAAGCAGGCGCTGTCTCGTTCCGCTTCCGCGATGGAAGCCAGGACAACGGCGTGCCTGTGGCAGAGGCCGTCAAGCGGATCACGGAAGCCGTCCGTAACCGGACCAGCTAGCGGAACGGAACAGCACCGTGCAGGAGAACACAGGAGCAGGGTATCCGGGAGATGCCGGCGTTACCGACGACTTTGACCTCGCCGGTGTCCCGGACGCCTTCCAGCGCCTGTGGACTCCGCACCGCATGGCGTACATCAAGGGCGGGCAGCACCAGTTCAAGAACGAAAATGACTGCCCCTTCTGCATCGGCCCCGGACGGACTGACGAGGAAGCACTCATCGTCCACCGCGGAAAGACCTGCTACGTGGTGCTCAACCTGTTTCCCTACAACCCCGGGCATCTCCTGGTGTGCCCCTACCGGCACATCCCGGACTACACCGACCTGACGCTTGATGAGACGGCTGAGTTTGCGGACCTCACGCAGACCGCCATGCGGGTGCTGCGGAAGGTGGCCAATCCGGGCGGCTTCAATCTGGGCATGAACCAGGGTGTTGTTGGCGGTGCCGGCATCGCCGCGCACCTGCACCAGCACATTGTTCCCCGGTGGGGCGGTGACGGGAACTTCTTCCCCATCATCGCCCAGACCAAGGCCATCACGCAGACCCTCGACGAGGTCCGCCAGCAGGTGGCTGACGCCTGGCCCGGGGAGACGGATGCTGAATAGGCACGCGCGCGGATTCTTCACCGCGCTGTTCAGCCCGCTTGCCCGCTGGCTCCTCAAAATCGGAATTTCGCCTGATGCTGTAACGGTTATCGGCACCGCCGGAGTGGTGGTGGGCGCTCTGGTGTTCTACCCGCTCGGCCAGCTGTGGTGGGGAACTCTGTTCATCACGGCGTTCATCTTCTCCGACGTCCTGGACGGAATCATGGCCAGGATGCGGGAGGTGGGCAGCCGCTGGGGGAACTTCCTTGACTCCACCCTCGACCGGATTGCCGACGGCGCGCTGTTCGCCGGCCTGGCTGTCTGGTACTTCACCGGCGGGGCCAACGTCCCCATCGCCGTGTCTGCCATGGTGTGCCTTGTCCTGGGCATGGTGGTTTCCTATGCCCGCGCCAAGGCGGAGTCGTTGGGATTCACCGCCAATACCGGCATCGCCGAAAGGGCGGAGCGCCTCGTCTCGGTGCTGGTTGTCACCGGTTTCACTGGTCTGGGACTTCCGGAGGTGGTCCTGCTGGTGACGCTTTTGCTCCTGGCCGTGGCCAGCTTCATCACGGTGGTCCAGCGTGTGGTCTCGGTGCGCCGGCAGGCCCTTGCGGAACCGTCACCGGCGGATTAACGCGAATTAAGCCGGCCGGCCGCGGTGAGACTAGTATTAGGACTGCCCGGTCAATGGATCCGGCAACCCGGTGTGTGTACACGTGGCATCTCCGTGCCGCCCTGCACGACCGGCGAAGGTCATCTATCTACCCATAGGGGTTTTTGTGTCTACACCTGATGTAAGCAGCGAGGCCGGTACGTCCGCGAACAGCGTCACGGGCAGCAACCGCGTGAAGCGGGGCATGGCTGAGATGCTCAAGGGCGGCGTCATCATGGACGTCGTCAACGTCGAGCAGGCCCGCATCGCCGAAGACGCCGGTGCCGTTGCTGTAATGGCACTGGAACGCGTTCCGGCCGATATCCGCGCCCAGGGCGGCGTGTCCCGCATGTCCGATCCCGACATGATCGACAAGATCATCGACGCCGTCTCCGTGCCGGTTATGGCCAAGGCCCGGATCGGCCACTTCGTCGAGGCGCAGGTTCTGCAGTCCCTCGGCGTGGACTACATTGACGAGTCCGAGGTCCTGACCCCGGCCGACTACATCAACCACATCGACAAATGGAACTTCAAGGTTCCCTTCGTCTGCGGCGCCACCAACCTCGGCGAGGCCCTGCGCCGCATCAACGAGGGCGCGGCGATGATCCGCTCCAAGGGCGAGGCCGGCACCGGCGATGTCTCCAACGCCACCGGGCACATGCGCCAGATCCGCTCCGAGATCGCCAAGCTCGCAGCCCTTCCCGAGGACGAGCTGTACGTCGCGGCCAAGGAACTGCAGGCCCCGTACGAGCTGGTCAAGGAAGTTGCCGCTGCCGGCAAGCTTCCGGTGGTGCTGTTCACCGCCGGCGGTATCGCCACCCCGGCTGACGCCGCCATGATGATGCAGCTCGGCGCTGACGGCGTGTTCGTTGGTTCCGGTATCTTCAAGTCCGGCAACCCCGCCCAGCGCGCCGCCGCCGTCGTTAAGGCCACCACCTTCTTCGACGACCCCGACGTCATCGCCAAGGCCTCCCGCGGCCTGGGCGAGGCCATGGTGGGCATCAACGTCGACGAGATCCCCCAGCCCCACCGCCTTGCCGAGCGCGGCTGGTAGTCCTCTGGTTCGCGCCTGGCGGCGCTGATCCTCTGCGCGCTATTCCCCGTGTCCCGCTAAGGCCGCTTCGCGCCGAGCCGGGACGCGGGGCCCTTTTACGCGCGCTGCCGGACCGCACCGCCCGTCGCCTTGCTGTTGTTGTAACTGACGACGCCGGTTCCTCACCTTTCTCTGGTGGGGGACCGGCGTCGTTTTTTTAATCGAATGCTCCGTAGATGTCGTTATCAGGCCTCAGAACGGCAGGTACGGAGCAATCGATGTGGGTTATTCGAGTCCGCGGCGTTTCAGCAGGGGTTCCAGCGTGGCTTCGCGGCCGCGGAGGATGCGGAAGGATTCCAGCGGGTCGCGGCTGTTACCCCGGGAGAGGAGCTCCTGGCGGAAACGGTCACCGTTGGCCCGGGTGAGTCCGCCGTTCTCGGTGAACCAGTCCACCGTCTCCGCATCCAGGACCTCGCTCCAGATGTAGGAGTAGTAGCCGGCCGCGTACCCCGCGCCGGCAAAAACATGCTGGAAGTAGCCGGTCCGGTAGCGCGGCGGAATCAAGGCGTGGGCGATGCCGGCGGCGGCCAGGGCCTTGTCTTCAAACGCAACCGCGTCTTCGGGAACCTCACTGCCGTCCAGGACGTGCCAGGCCAGATCCAGCAGTGCTGCCCCAAGATACTCGGTGGTGGCAAAGCCTTCACCCCACAGCCGTGAAGCGTCCAGTTTCGATACCACCTCCTGCGGAAGCGGCTCGCCCGTCACATGGTGGCGCGCATAATTCTGCAGCACGTCGGGCCACATAATCCACATCTCGTTGACCTGGGACGGGTATTCCACGAAGTCGCGGGGGACGGAAGTCCCGGAAAACCGGGGATAGGTCACGTTGGACAACAGCCCGTGCAGGGCGTGGCCGAACTCATGGAAGGTGGTCCGCAACTCGTCCAGCGTCAGGAGCGTCGGTTCACCCGCAGGCGGCTTGGAGATGTTCAGGTTGTTGATAACCACCGGCTTAGTTCCCAGCAACGCCGACTGCTCCACGAGGGAGTTCATCCAGGCTCCACCCCGTTTGGACTCACGGGTGTAGTAGTCACCCAGGAACAGCCCGAGCCCCATGCCGTCCTCGTCGCGGACTTCCCAGATGCGGACATCGGGGTGGTACCCGGCAAGGTCCGTCCGCTCATGGAACGTGATGCCGAAGAGGGAAGTTGCGGCAAAGAACACCCCGTCCGTCAGAACCCGGTCCAGCTCGAAATAGGGACGGAGGGCCTGTTCATCAACGTCGTAGCGTTCGCGCCGGACTTTCGCGGAGTAGAAGGCCCAGTCCCAGGCCTCCAGCGGATGGCCCGCGGCCTCGGCCAGGGCCGCGGCTTCGGAGTCAGCGTTCCGCACCGCTGCCGGCGCCATGCGGTTCAGCATGGACTGGACCGACCCGAAATCCGGGGCCGTCTGCCGGTCCACCACCAGTTCGGCGTAGTTGGCGAAGCCCAAAAGCGTTGCTTTCTCGGCGCGGAGCCGGGCCATTGATGTGGCCAATTCCAGCACGTCGAGGCTTCCGCCCCCGCTGCCCCGGGCCACGGACGCTTCGAACAGCCGACGGCGGACCCCGCGGTTCTCGAGGGCGGACAGGGCAGGCTGGTTGGTCGGCTGGATCAGTGTCAGCAGGAATTTGCCGTCATGGCCGGCAGTGCGGGCAGCCTCCGCGGCGGCGGCAATATCATCGGCCGGCAGTCCTGCCAGCTCGCCCGCGTGATCCAGCAGCAAGGCAGCGGATTTCATTCCTTCCTTAACGCGCTGTCCAAATTCGGTGCCCAAGCGGGAGAGCTCGGCGTTGACCTCCTTGAGCCTTTCCCGGGCAGGGCCTTCCAGCTGGATGCCGGACTGGCGGAATTCCTTCAGGTACTCCTCAACAAGCCGCCCGGACTCGGCATCGCAGCCGGCGGTGTCGATGGCGGCGAAGCGTTCGTACAGTGCCCGGTTGAGGAATACGTCGTCCTGATGCGCAGAGAGCAGCGGTGACAGTGCCGTTTCCAGGTCCCGGATCTCCGGGGATGCATCGGCCGAAACGAGTGTGAAGAAGGACGCAGCGGCGCGGTCCAGAAGCCTGCCGGAGCGTTCCATCGCCACGGCCGTGTTCTCGAAAGTGGCAGGGGCAGCGTCATCAACGATGGCCTGGATCTCAGCCAGGTGCTCTTGGAGGCCACCGCGGACAGCGGCTTCATAATCGGCGGTGGTGATCGACGCGAAGGGCGGAATTCCATAGGGCAGGGGACTGGGTGCCATAAGGGGGTTGGTCATGAAGTAAAACCTTTCACAGCAGGCCACGCTTCTCAATGTGAGCCACGCCACCGGCTGCTCTCCGGAACCTACCCTTGTTGCGGGCTCTCCCCAGCGGTCAGCGCGGTCGGCGTGCGGCGTATTCCCGTGCCAGTTCCGCGTAGCTGTCATCGGGGTGGCCCGGAACAAAGCTGCCGTACTTGCGCTCAGCTGCCGTGCGGATCAGGAAGTCCGCGATGGCCGGGTTCTTGGGCAGGAGCGAGCCGTGCAGGTAGCTGGCCACGATATTGCGGTAGCGGGCACCCTCGTGGCCGTCGCTGCTGTTGTTGCCCATACCCTTCGGGGTGGAGCCCAAAGGCCGCACGCCGTTGCCCAGGGTTGTCTGCCCGCTGTGGTTCTCGTAGCCGAGCACTTCCCCGAACTCCGGTGTGGCAACCTTGACGTTGCCAATCAGCCTCTCCTCGGTGCCGTGTGTCTCGACATCGAGGATGCCGATGCCCGGGATGACGGCGCCGGTGCGGGTCTTGAAAAAATGTCCGAAGAGCTGGTACAGCCCGCAGATGACAAGCATCGGCGCACCGTCCTCGGCAAGGTCCTTCAGCACCCCCGCCCGGGCCTGGAGGTCGTCCTGGATGACCAGCTGGCCGCTGTCCTGGCCGCCGCCGCCCACAATGATGTCCACGTCTTCCGGGAACGGATCACCCACGTTGTACTCGAGCAGCTCCGGGGTGTAGCCGTGCCAGTTGATGCGCCGCTGCAGGACCAGGGCATTGCCCCAGTCGCCGTAGATGTTCATGTCGCGGGGGTACAGCTGCACCACCCGGAGGGTCCCCTTGCCCGCGGAGTTGTCCTGTGCGGGATCCGTGCCTGCCTGGCTCAAGAGACAACCTCCACAGTGGTGATTTTGGATAGCTCGCGGCGGATCGCCAGCATGGCCGTGTATGTGCAGAAGATGCGCTTTGGCTTTCCCTGGGCTTCCCTGATGAAGACCGCCAGCGCCGGAGTGATATCCGGCTCCACGTTGCCGATGCGGACGTCGTCATATTGCAGCCGCAGTGCCATGTCGTAGGCCCGTGAGCCGGTGAGCTGGTCCACCCCGCCTTCGCGCAGGGACTCGAACTCCACGTCCCACAGCCAGGACATGTCCCGGCCGTCCGCATAGTTGTCGTTGATGGCGATCATGGTGGCATAGCCGCCTGCAGGGAACGACTTCAGGCCCAGCCGGAAACCGCTGGGATTCTTGACCAGGACCAGGTCCAGGGGCTGGCCGTCAACGGTGAGGCTTTCCCCTCGTCCGAAGGCAGGAGCCACGCGGGACAGCGCCTCGAGGAGGGTGTCATGGTTGGCCGTGGCGGCGCCGCTGCCGCAGATGCTGCGCGCCAGCGTCAGCGCCGCGGCCGCGTTGAAGATGTTGTAGACACCCCGCAGCTTCATGCCCGTGGTGACCGTGGCGCCGTCGTATTCAAACTCAGCGGTGTCCGCGCCGACCTTGCGGAGTACGACGTCGGCGGCAGGCTTCTCCGGAAGTCCCGCCGGAGCGGGACTTCCTGGAGCGGTCCGCATGTCGTCGTCGTTGGGGAAGGTGCTCAGGAGCGAATCGTCCAGACCGAAATATTTCACGCCCTGTCCGGTGAGGGTTTCGGCAATCCGGGCAACCCGGGGGTCTTCGCGGTTCAGCACCACCGTTCCGGTGGTCTTCGCTGCGATGTGCTGGAGGAGCTGGGCCGTCTTGTCGATTTCGCCGAACCGGTCGAGCTGGTCGCGGAGGACGTTGAGCAGGAGGCAGTAGCGCGGGGGAACGCTGTTGACGAAGTGCACGGCGTGGGCTTCGTCCAGTTCCAGCACCGCGACGTCCGCATCCAGCCGGCCGCGCCAGTCCACCTCGCCGAGCAGTGCGGCAGCCACGCCGCGGGTGAAGTTGCTGCCAGTGCGGTTGGTGAAGACCTTCAGGCCCTGGCTTTCCAGCAGTTCCACCACCATTTTGGTGGTGGTGGTCTTGCCGTTGGTGCCGCTAACCACCGCCACCCCATGGGGGAGGGTGCTGAGTGTCCGCCGCATGAAGCCCGGGTCGATTTTTTCAACCACCAGCCCGGGCAGGGCGGACCCGCCACCCCGAAGCCGGGATACCCGGCGGACCAGTTTGCCGAGCAGAACACTGAAGTAGAGCATGTTTTGAATATATCCCAGCAACGGCATGCAACTGCCGCGGACACCGCCACTGCCGGTGCCCGCGGAGGGCGAACCCGTATGCTGGATGGATGACAAATTCCCTTTCGGCTGCTTCCGCGCGCCCGGCTTCAGGCCTTCGGATCGGCGTGCTGGCGCTCCAGGGCGACTTCCGCGAGCACCTGCGGGCCATCGAAGCCGCCGGTGCCGAGGCCGTGGGCATCCGCCGGCCCAAGGAACTCGACGGCCTGGACGGGCTCATCATTCCCGGCGGCGAATCCACCGCCATCGACAAACTTGCCCGGGCCTTTGAACTTGCCGAACCGCTGCGGGAACGCATCGCCGAAGGCCTGCCGGTCTACGGCTCATGTGCTGGGATGATCCTGCTTGCCAACGACATTGCCGATCCCGCGACGGACCTCTCCGGGGCTCCGCAGCAGACCTTCGGGGGGCTGGACATCACCGTCCGCCGCAACGCCTTCGGCCGGCAGCGCGAGTCCTTCGAAACAGACCTTGACTTCAAGGGCCTGGATTTCAGCGCCACCGCGTCCGGTGTTGCACCTGTCCATGCCGTCTTCATCCGCGGGCCGTGGGTGGAACGCGTTGGTCCCGGCGTCGAAGTCCTCGCCCAGGTTGAGCCCGCCGACCCGGAGCACGCGTCCCACGCCGTACCGCTGCCGGGGACGGCTAGAATTGTTGCAGTGCGTTCCGGCCACCTGCTGGCCACCTCCTTCCACCCGGAAGTGACTGGGGAGAAACGCGTACACGAACTTTTTATCCGCATGATCAGAGGAGAAGCGTAAAGCATGTCAGGCCACTCCAAATGGGCAACGACCAAGCACAAGAAGGCCATCCTCGACAGCCGCCGCGCCAAGTCGTTTGCCAAGCTGATCAAGAACATCGAAGTTGCTGCGCGCATGGGCGGCCCGGACCTGCAGGGCAACCCGGGCCTGGAACTCGCCGTCACCAAGGCCAAGAAGACCTCCGTTCCGGCAGACAACATCGACCGTGCCATCAAGCGCGGTGCCGGGCTCACCGGTGAAGTGGTCGACTACACCGAGATCATGTACGAATGCCGCGGCCCGCAGGGTTCCGCGCTGCTTATCGAG
>NZ_JBJURL010000054.1:0-28707 GCF_046097905.1 Pseudarthrobacter sp. NKDBFgelt
AGCCCTGCTGTGCCTTGCCGAGGCGCTGGGCCGGCGAGCCGGCAAACCGCTGGTTCGCCTTGACCTTGCCCAGGACGGCCGAGCCCGGGGCAATCTCTGCCCCGGCGCCGATGCGCGCACCGGGCATCAGGGTGCTCCGCGAACCGACGGTCGCCCCGGGGCCCACCCGGACATGTCCGATATGGACCAGGTCGCCGTCAATCCACCAGCCCGAAAGGTCCACCTCGGGTTCGATTGAGCAGCCCGTCCCCAGGCTCAGCATGCCGGTCACGGGCGGGACGGAATGCAGGTCAACGTCCTTGCCCACTTTGGCACCCAATGCCCGGGCGTAGTAAGGAACCCAGGGGGCGCCCGCCAGGCTGACCGCCCCGGACAGGTCCGCGATCTGTTCCGCCAGCCACAGCCTCAGGTGCACCTTCCCGGACCGCGGATAACTGCCGGGAACCACGCCGCGGAGCAGGAGGCGGGCCGCCGCCACGGAGATGGCCATGCGGCCCAGCGGATTCACAAACACCAGCCAGGACACCAGCACCCACCACCAGGACACGGTGGGGGCATTGTTCAGGACACCCCACGCGGCGAGGGCGTTGTTGATGGCCATCAGGTACGTCAGCCAGCGCATTGCCACCAGCACATGCAGCGGCAGCCCGGCCAGTATCTGGAAAATCTGTGACTTCCGGGCGGTGGGACGCACTGAACGTTCCATCCGCTCGGAAGCCGCCATGCCGCCGTCGGGAGCGGAAAGCCGGGCGAGCTCAATCAGTGCGCCAAGCCGGGGGCGGGCGTAGACATCAGCCACGGTGATGGTGGGGTAGCGCACCCGGAGGGCGGAGACCAGCCGGGCGGCGGCCAGGCTGCTGCCACCGTAGGCGAAGAAATCGGCATCCAGGCTGTCAGGGGGAGTCCCCAGGACGGCCGCCCACTGTTCAGCGATCCAGGCTGACTGGGGGTCCAGGTCGAGTTCCGCGGTTTCGGTTGCAGACGCCGATGCCAGCGGCCACGGCAACGCGTGGCGGTCCACCTTGCCGCTGGTCTTCACCGGGAGGCTTTCGACGACGGCGAGCAGCGGCACGAGCGCCGCGGGGAGCTGGGCGGCCAGCAGGCGCCGTGACTCGTCCAGATCCGGGGAAGTCCCCGGCGCCGGCGCCAGGTACCCCACCAGGATCTGGTTTCCGGCAGCGGTGGTCTGGACCGCGGCAGCCGCGCCCTGGATGCCGGGCAGGGACTGCAGCGCGGCGTCGATTTCGCCCAGTTCGATCCGGCGCCCACCGAGTTTCACCTGCTCATCGGCCCGGCCCACAAACACCAGGCCTTCGGCCTCGTACCGCACCAGGTCGCCGCTGCGGTAGGCGCGGTCCCATCCGAGGGTGTCCATGGGCGCATACTTTTCGGCGTCCTTGGCCGGGTCCAGGTAGCGGGCCAGGCCAACGCCGCCGATGATCAGTTCCCCGGTCTGCCCTTCGTCCACGGGAACACCGGCGGCGTCCACCACGGCGAGGTCCCACCCGTCCAGGGGCAGGCCGATCCGCACCGGGCCGGATCCGTCCATCCGTGCCGCGCACGCCACAACTGTGGCTTCGGTGGGCCCGTAGGTGTTCCAGACCTCGCGTTCGTCCACGGCCAGCCGGGCCGCCAGCTCGGGCGGGCAGGCCTCGCCGCCGAAGATCAGGAGCCTGACGGCTTCCAGCGACTCAGCCGGCCACAGGCCGGCAAGGGTGGGAACGGTGGAGACCACCGTGATCCCGTTCGTGATCAGCCACGGGCCCAGATCCATCCCGGTCCGCACCAGGGACCGCGGGGCGGGCACCAGGCAGGCGCCGTTCCGCCATGCCAGCCACATTTCCTCGCAGGATGCGTCGAAGGCGACCGACAGCCCCGCCAGGACGCGGTCCGAGGAGTTTACCGGGTTGTCCGGAAGGAACAGCCGGGCTTCGGCGTCAACGAAGGCCGCGGCTGACCGGTGAGTCACCGCAACGCCCTTGGGTTTGCCCGTGGAGCCCGAAGTGAAAATGACCCAGGCGTCATCCTCAACCCCGGGTTGCCGGGGCGCCGGGAAAGGACCCTTCCTGCCGGCGACGGTGATGATCTCACCGGCGCGGAGGACCGCTGCCACCCCGGCCTCTTCGAAGACCAGGGCCGCCCGCTCTTCGGGGTCGTCCGCGTCCACCGGAACGTAGGCTGCCCCCACCAGCAGTGTGGCGAGGATGGCTACATACAATTCGTTGGTGCCCGACGGGATGCGGATCCCGATTTTGTCGCCGGCCCCGATCCCGTTCCGGTGCAGGCGCCGGGCATACGCCTTGGAAGCGGCGTGGAGGTCTCCGTAGCTGAGGGACGCCCTGCCGTCGTCGAGGGCCGAAGCGTCAGGGAACTGCCGGGCCGTTTCCTCAAAAACCTGGACAAGGGTGCGCGGCGGTGCAGCCCTGCCGGCGCCGGCCAACTGGGGCAGGTATGCTGCCTGCTTCCCTGCCGGTTCAGTCAGATCAGAAACATTCACCGGCTGAAGTTACTCTGCGGGAGTGAACGGATGGTGAACAACTGCGGCAGCCTTGAAGGGTGAACATCCGGTGAACTCGGACCGGAAGGTTCACCTTTTGAAGGCGCGGTGGCCCCGGGCGTGCTTGAATTCGGAGAGGGCAACGTGCGGGAGCACGAATGCTGAGTGCTGTCAGGGAGCATGAATGCATCCAATCACTTCTCCGCCGGTTTGGGCGTGGTCATGGCTTACGCAGGGCCGCTGATTCTCGGCGTCCCGTGGCCGGCGCCGCCGGCGCTCGTACGCACGGGCGCAGAGCTGGCCGATGCTCTCGACATCCACCTTGTTTGTGCCTATGTTGATCCGTCCAGTGTTCTCACCGAATGGGAACCCCCGCGGATACGTACGGCGCTTTCGCTCGATCCCGTTGTAAATGAGGAAGCGCTCTACCCCGCCAACGAGGTACGTTCGCGCATCACCGTTCTTCTGGGCCCTGACGGAACAGCATGGTCTTTCCGTGAACTGCACGGCGACGTCAGTACGGCGCTGGCGCGGCTTGCTGTGAGCACTGGCGCCAGCATGCTCATGGTCGGGAACGGCCGGCCAGGTCTCCTCGCCAAACTCGGCAGGACTATGGAGGGAGCGGTGGCAGACAGACTCACCCGGGTACAGAACAGACCGGTGGTTATTGTCCGCGAATGCTGAGCTTGTTGTACAGTCCGTCCCGGGGAGGAAATATTTCCGCTGTGGAGCCTGTCCGGGCCGGCCAGCCTTAAACTTGCCACAACTAACAGGAGCCGGGGGGCGCTTAGTGGAAGAACAGCACGTCTGCCTGGTCATTGAAGATGACGCCGATGTCCGTGGACTGATTACCGCAGTGTTGACCCGCGTCGGGTTCAAAGTAGTGGCGGTCGGCTCAGGGGCCGAGGGCAGAGCCGCAGCCGCGGCAGCCGGTTCCACTCTGGCCCTGATCACCCTGGACTTGGGTTTGCCGGATATGGACGGGCAGGATCTCTGCCTCGAACTGCGTGCTCTGAGCCCGGCACCGCTGCTGTTCCTTACGTCCAGGGCAGAGGAAGATGACGTGCTCGCCGGGCTGGCGGCCGGAGCCGCCGCCTATCTGACGAAACCTTTCCTTCCAAGCACCCTGCGGGAAACGGCCTTGAAACTCTGCCGCCTGCAGCCCCGTTCCGGGCTCTCTGAACGGCGGTAGCGCCTGGGCCACGGCGTTACGGCTCAGCCGCCCTGGGTGACTCCCGTGTCCGGCAGTGCCAGCGGGCGCCAGTCGGAAATGATTCCGGTGGCTTCGTAGGAGAGTTTGATGTTGACGTTGTAGGTGCCGGCACGTCTGAGGTCCGGAACCCAGATCTCGGCGACGCCGGCGTCGTGGGGCGTGGCTCCCACCACTCTGTAGGCGAGTTTTTCGGCCTGCCAGGTGAGGGGTACATCCAGGCCGTCCAGTGACCAGGTCAGGAGCAGGGGGACATCCGCGAGTCCCTGGAGGTCTACCCTGACGGCCACCGTCCAGCCCTGCGGATCCTCGCCCTGCGGGCCGCTGGTCGACTCCACCTCTTCCAGCGCCGCGGCAAGCCTCACAGCCACCTGCGCCGGCGGAACGGGTTCGCCCTTTTCGTCCACGGTTTCGATAACCATGGCGTGGGCTGTATATACGACGGCGGGGGGAGCTATGTCCCGCAGCGCAGAGTGATTCGACATCTCCCTGATGTATTCATCAGTCAGGGGCGGAACATCCCCGAGGAGCCGGATTGCGGGTTCGGGAAGGACGGTCAGGACGCCGGCGGGCGTGGTGCTGAGCGTTGGCGACGGGCTGCCCGTCCCTGTAGAGGTGCCGGTGGGCGTCGGACTGGGCGTTGCCGTCGTCGTCGTTGGTGTGGGCGTCGTGGGCGTTGGCGTGAACGTCAGGAAGGTGGGCCGCGGGACGGGCCGCACGGTGGGCAGGGGACGCATGGTGAACTGTTCCAGGCCCGTGAATTGGGGCGTGGCCACGACGTCCCCGACGGCTGGCGGCGTGGCCTGGACGACACCCGCCCCGGCCAGCCCGCCGTCGTCGTAAATCCGCCCCGCCGAGGCAGCCTCAGGGACGGCGGTCAGAGGCAGGAGCCCGCCGATCCCTTCCGGGGCAAAGCCGGTCAGCGGTGTGCGCTTGATGAGGTGGATCGACTCGATCCGTGCCACGTCGTCGTCCGGCGGCGGGAAGATCCTGTCCCAGAGGTTCAGCACGCCGAGGAATGCGGCCGCCAGGGCACCCGCGCCGATGATGAACGTTGACGCGCGCTTGTACCAGGGAGGCTTAGCTGCTGGTTTATGTTTCCTGACCACGCCACCACCTCCCGCCACAGTAAGCAGAACTCCCGGCCCGTTACTGCCGCGTTACCGCGTGTCCCCAAGCACGCTTGCGGGCGGACTCAGGCTCCCGAACCGGTCCCCGCTGCGCATATTCGTTTATGACGCCCAGATATCCCGTGCGCCAGCGAATGTGCGCGTCACGGCCGGGTTTGCGCGTCGAGAACGGCAGAACGCGTCCGACGGCGGGGCGCGCCGGCCGCCGTCAGCATGCGTTCCAGCCTGCCCGGCTCCATGAGGTCGGCCCAGTCCCACCGCACCACGGTAAAACCTGTAGCCCGGATCCGGTTTTCGCGGTTCTTCTCCGCCACCACGGCCTGCGATGAAGTCATCCCCTTCAGGTATTCGGGTTTGACGTACTTCTCCTCGCCGTCGAACTCACCAACAACTTTGGAGCGCTTCCAGTGGAAGTCCGCGTAGCCCGCCAGGCCGTCCCGGTCGTACATCGGCTGCTGCAGGACCGGAGCCTCGAAGCCGGCCAAATGCATCAGTGCCCGGCTCAACGATTCCCCGGCCGAGCCCGAAGCCGGATCGGCAAACGCGATAACCGCACGGATCCTCCGCCCCGCCGCCGCGGAATAGTTCGAGCCGATGCCAGCTTCCAGGTCAGCCTTGGTCAAAGCAGGCAGGCGCCGTGCCCTGTCCGGCCGCAGCACGTGGTCCATCGGCGCGACAGCCTCGGCAAACGGGATGGACGCTGCCAGGTCCGAAACGGTGCGGATGCGGCCGGTGACCAGCAGGCCCTCCTGCTCTGCCACCTGCAGCCCAGCCGGCGCTGCGTAGTGGCGGCTGACTCCGGCACGGGACCGGCCGCCGTCGTTCTTGAACGTGAGGGCCTGGACCGGGTGGTGCTGGCCGATCGTCGGTAGACCCCACGCGCTCGCGGCCGAGTGCCGGGCAAAGACCGTGGGCTTCTCCAGGGTTTCGGCTGCTGCCTGGATACGGAGGCGGTACTGCTCCCATGGTTTGAGGCGGCGCCAGGCGCCTCCGTCCGTGTACACGCCGTGCCGGATGCGGACCAGGGTGCCGGCCTTCACGCGTTTGGCGAGCTCATCCGGGGTCAGTCCATGGAGGAGGCGGTCGCGGGACAGCAGAAGCGGTGGAAGATCCGGCATGGACCGACGTTGTCAGCCGCATGCCCCCGGGCGGTAGGGGGCGGTGCCGCTATGTGGAGAAGTGCTGCCGACCCGCATATCCGGTCTCGACCTGTGTATTCGCCAGCGCACCGCCAATCTGTGCTGCGCAGTCGAACATCTGCGTCGAAAGCGAATATGCGCGTCGCGCGGGCAGGCAGCGGACCAGGCAGGAACGCACGACGGCGGCGCGCACCACCTGCAGGCAGGTGATAGAGCGTCGGGGTAAAGTCCGCATCGAGTGATAGAGCGTCGGGGTAAAGTCCGCATCGAGTGATAGAGCGTTCGGGGAAAGTCCGCATCGAGTGAGAGAGCGTCGGAAGGGGAGGCGGGCGGCCGGAGGAGGGGCGGTGGCCTTGACGGGCCCTCGCGGTTCCGCATATTCTGAACGAACGGTCGGTAAATAATTCCGCACGTCCCAGACGGTCTTTGCATAGGAGCAACCATGGCAGCCCAGAACTTGCAGTCAGTGCCGGTCGAGCTAACGGCTGGAACCAGCGAAACGGCCGAGGCGGACGGCCAGGCCAACTTTGACCGCGTCATCGCCGAGGACTCCCGCATCGAGCCCAAGGACTGGATGCCGGCGGCCTACCGCAAGACCCTCCTGCGCCAGATCTCCCAGCACGCCCACTCCGAGATCATCGGCATGCAGCCGGAGGCCAACTGGATCTCCCGGGCCCCCAGCCTGAAGCGCAAGGCCATCCTCATGGCCAAGGTCCAGGACGAGGCCGGCCACGGGCTGTACCTCTACTCCGCCGCCGAGAGCCTGGGCCAGAACCGGGACGAGATGACGGACGCGCTGATCGCCGGCAAGGCCCGCTACTCGTCCATCTTCAACTACCCCGCGCTCACCTGGGCGGACATGGGTGCCATCGGCTGGCTGGTGGACGGCGCAGCGATCTGCAACCAGGTCCCGCTGTGCCGCGCCTCCTACGGCCCCTACGGCCGGGCCATGGTGCGCATCTGCAAGGAGGAGTCGTTCCACCAGCGCCAGGGCTTCGAGATCCTGCTGGAACTCTCCAACGGCACCCCCGCCCAGAAGCAGATGGCCCAGGACGCCGTGAACCGCTGGTACGCCCCGGCCCTGATGATGTTCGGCCCGCCGGATGACGATTCCCCCAACTCCAAGCAGTCCATGGCCTGGAACATCAAACGCTTCAGCAACGATGAGCTCCGCAGCCGCTTCGTGGGCATGATGGTGGAGCAGGTCCGGGTCCTGGGCCTCACCCTCCCGGATGACCAAATCCGCTTCAACGAGGACTCCAAGAAGTGGGAGCACGGCCCGCTGGACTGGGACGAGTTCCACGAGGTCCTGGCCGGCCGCGGCCCCTGCAACTCCCAGCGCCTTGAGCGCCGCAGGGAAGCGCACGACGACGGCGCCTGGGTCCGCGAGGCAGCCGCCGCCTATGCACAGAAACAGTCAATGAAGACGAAGGAATACGCAGCATGAGCCCCCACGGCAACCCGGAAGCCCCCGCCAGCTCCGCCACCGAGATCAACCGCGAAGCCCCCAAGGCATCCCCCAAGCCGCAGGAACACACGGACCACGCCTGGGGCCTCTGGGAGGTCTTCGTCCGGTCCAGCCGCGGCCTGAGCCACGTCCACGCCGGGTCCCTGCACGCGCCGGACGCCGCCATGGCCCTGCGCAACGCCAGGGACCTCTACACCCGCCGCAACGAGGGCGTGTCCATCTGGGTTGTCCCCGCGGACGCCATCGCCGCCAGCGATCCCGATTCCAAGGGCGCATTCTTCGAGTCCCCCCAGGGCAAGGACTACCGCCACGCCACGTACTACACCAAGAGCGAAGGGGTGAAGCACCTGTGAGCGAAGCCAACGCCTCCGCAACAAGAATCACCCCCGGCAACGCCCTCCGCCCGGAGGACATCGCGCTCGAGGTCCGCACCGGCCTCGCGAAGCCAACCGAGGACACCGCCGAGTACGCGCTGCGCCTGGGCGACGACGCCCTGATCCTGGCGCAGCGCCTGGGCCACTGGATCTCCCGCGCGCCTGAGCTGGAGGAGGACATCGCCCTGGGCAACATCGCCCTGGACCAGCTGGGCCACGCCCGCTCCTTCCTCAGCTACGCCGGCGGCGCCATGATGAACGACGACGGTTCGGCCAGGAGCGAGGATGACCTCGCCTATTTCCGCCGCGAGCATGAGTTCCGCAGCGTGCAGCTGTTCGAGCAGCCCAACGGGGACTTCGCGGCCACCATCGCCCGCCAGTTCGTGGTGAGCTACTACCAGTTCCTGCTCTACAGCCGCCTCACCGAATCGAAGGACGCCACCCTGGCCGCCATCGCTGCCAAGGCCGTGAAGGAAGTGGACTACCACCGCGACCACGCCGCCCAGTGGGTCCTCCGCCTGGCCGGCGGCACCGAGGAATCCCGCAAGAGGATGATCCACGGGTTCCGCATCATGTGGCCCTACGTGGAGGAACTCTTCCGCGACGACACCCTGACGGAACGGCTCGCGGAGGCGGGCATCGCCGTCGCGCCTTCCTCGCTCAGGGAGGACTTTGACCGGCTCACCGGCGAGGTCCTGACAGAAGCTGAACTCGAGGTGCCGGACGTTCCCGCAGCACCCGGCGGCGGCCGGCAGGGCAAGCACTCCGAGCACCTGGGCTACATCCTGGCCGAGATGCAGGTGCTGGCCCGCGAGCACCCCGGAGCGAGCTGGTGACGGCCGCCATGTACATCTCGGACTTTGAATCCAGGACCCAAACCCCGCGGCAGAAGGCCTGGGACATCGCCGCCACCGTGGTGGACCCGGAGATCCCCGTGCTCAGCATCGCGGACCTGGGGATCCTGCGGGACGTCGAGGTGGCAGGGGGCCACGTTAAGGTCACCATCACCCCCACGTACTCGGGCTGCCCGGCCATGGACGCCATCCGCGACGACCTCAAAAGCGCCTTCGCCAAGGAGGGCTACCAGGACGTCGAGGTGGACCTGGTGCTCTCCCCGGCGTGGACCACGGACTGGATGACGGAGGCCGGGAAGCAGAAGCTGCAGGAATACGGCATCGCCCCGCCCACCGGGAAATCCCACGCAGCACGGCACGCCGGCCCCATCCGCCTCACCATGGCCGTGAAGTGCCCGCAGTGCTCAAGCCTCAACACCAAGGAACTCACCCGCTTCGGCTCCACCTCCTGCAAGGCGCTCTATGTCTGCCAGGACTGCAAGGAACCGTTCGACTACTTCAAAGTGCTGTAAGGAAGCCCCATGCCTGTTGTCCGCCAGACTGCCGCCGAGGAGGCGCAGGCCACCGGCCGCCGTCGTCCGTCCTTCCACACCCTGGCCGTGAAGGAGGTGCGCCGGCTTACTGACGATGCCATCGAGGTGTCCTTCCACGTGCCCGCGGAGCTCGCCGGCCAGTTCGACTACCTGCCCGGCCAGTACGTGGCGCTGCGCACCACGCTGCCGGACGAGTCCGGCGAGCCCAAGGAAATCCGCCGCAGCTACTCCATCTGTGCAGAGCCGCGCAGCTTCGAGGACGGCACCAGCGAGATCCGCGTGGCCATCAAGAAGGACCTGGGCGGGCTGTTCTCCACCTGGGCCAACGCCGAGCTGAAGGCCGGGGACACCCTGGACGTCATGAGCCCCATGGGCGCGTTTGTCTCCAAGTTCGGCCGCGACGGCCAGGCCGTGGAGCAGAACCGGATGAACTCCATGAACAACCCTGAGGAGCTGGCGGGGGACGTCGCCTCCCAGGGGGAAGCGAGCTTTGTGGCCATCGCCGCGGGCAGCGGCATCACCCCGGTGATCGCGATCGCCCGGACGCTGCTGGCCGCCAACCCGGAGTGTCGGTTCGATCTGATCTACGCCAACAAGGCCGCCATGGACGTGATGTTCCTGGAGGAGCTCGCGGACCTGAAGGACAAGTACCCGCAGCGGCTGGCCATCCACCACGTGCTCTCCCGCGAACAGCGGATCGCGCCGCTGCTCTCCGGCCGGATCGATTCGGAGAAGCTCCAGCAGCTGCTGGGCACCGCCATCCACGCGGACGATGTGGACGAGTGGTTCCTGTGCGGGCCGTTCGAGCTGGTGCAGCTGTGCCGGGACACCCTGGCCGAGCGTGGCGTGAAGCCGGAGAACGTCCGGTTCGAGCTGTTCACCTCCGGCAAGCCGGACAAGCCGGAGGGCAACGCCGGCCGTCCTGTGCTGGTGGACGAGTCCAAGGAGACGTACAAGATCACGTTCAAGCTGGACGGCCTGCAGGGCGAGGTGGCCAGCCCCACCCACGCCCGCGAGTCCATCCTGAACGCCGCGCTGCGGGTCCGCCCGGACGTGCCGTTCGCGTGCGCCGGGGGAGTGTGCGGCACGTGCCGGGCCAAGGTGGTCACCGGCAGCGTGACCATGGACGAAAACTACGCGCTGGAGCAGGATGAGCTGGACAAGGGGTACGTGCTGACGTGCCAGAGCCACCCCACCAGCAAGGAAGTCACCGTCGACTTCGACGTGTAAGTACCCGGTCTCAAACAAGGAGTTCCATGATTTCCCTCTCCATCAACAACGCCGTTGCCGAGGTGGTCCTGAACGCCCCGCATAAGCTGAACTCGCTGGATGAGCAGGCGCTGGCGGATTTAACACAGGCGTACGACGACGCTGCTGCCGCCGCCGAGAGCGGGAAGGTACGGGCTCTGCTGCTCAGGGGAGAGGGCCGCGCCTTCTGCGCGGGCCGGGACATCCAGAACGTGACGCCGGAGAGCGACGACGCCGCCGCGTACCTGGGCGGGCTGGTGGAGCCGCTGCTGAAGAAGATGGCCGCATTCCCGGCGCCGACGTTCGCGGCCGCCCACGGCGCGTGCCTGGGCGTGGGGCTGGGGCTGCTGCTGGCCACGGACGTGGTGTACGTGGCGGAGAACGCGAAGTTCGGGTCGCCGTTCGCCAAGCTGGGCGCCACGCTGGACTCCGGCGGGCACTGGTACTTCACGGAGCGGCTGGGCATGCACCGGACGCTGGATTTGATCTACACCGCGGACCTGATCTCCGGGGCGGAAGCTGTGGCACAGGGGATGTTCAGCCGGGCGATGCCAGCGGACCAGCTGCTGGAGACGACGCGGGGGATCGTGGGCCGTGTTGCTTCCGGTGCAACGGGCGCTTTTGTGGCGAGCAAGGAGCTGGTGGCGCACATCCGGGACCAGCGGCTGGGCCTCTGGGAGGCCATGCAGGAGGAGAACGCCGAGCAGGCACGCCTCTGCACAACGGGCGATTATGCCGAGGGTTTCCGGGCGTTCCAGGAGAAGCGTGAGCCACAGTTCAACGGCCGCGGTTGAGCGGGGCCCTCAGGCAGGCGCCGGCCTGGAGCGGACCGGGCGGGACGCGGCAGCCGCGGCAACAATCCCCAGCAGGACGATGACCGCGGCAATCTGCTGCCACTCGCCGTCGAACACGTCAAGCTTCGTGGATGCGGAGGCGTTGAAGGACGCGTGCAGCAGCCCCACGATCAGCAGGGAGTAGCCCGTCCTTAAGTACGCGATTCCCATGAGCAGGCGGAAGAACGGGGCGAAGAGGAACAGGACCGCCCAGGAGACGGCAACGTCGGTCCAGGGCGTGCCGGCGAAGCCCTTCTCGGCGAAGGCGAAGGGCAGATGGATGAGTGCGAACGGGATGGCGGTCAGCAGGGCAGCCACGACAGGTCCGCGCCGGTCCATGAGGCGGTGCTGCACCACGCCGGTCCAGGCGAGCTCCTCCCAGATATTGGCCAGCAGTGCGCCGATGATCACGGTGTTCAGCAGGTAGTTCCCTGCCAGGGGCGCCCAGCCGCCAGCCGGCGCGTGGAAGGTGCCCGTCAGCGCAGCGGTGAGGGCCGTCAGAACGGGAAGGGCCAGAACCGCCACCACGTACCAGGCTGCACCCACCCGCCAGCGGAACGCCCGGCGGAAAAGCTCACGGACCGCTGGCCGGCCGTCCGCGGCGCCCGTGACCAGGATTGCCGTGCCCAGCAGTATCAGCAGTTCGGCGAGGATTCCGGGCAGGATGTTGCCCAGCAGCAGGAGGGACAGGATTTGGGCGGCCCAGGACAGCGTGACGGCTATGACCACGAAGGCTGCCACGGGATGCCGTTTGATGAGTGGCAGGGGACCGGCGGGAGACGGGGTCATCAGCCGGCCCCGGACAACGGGCGGATGTGGTTGACCATCTCGTCCATAAACACGTTCTGGTTGTCGGCGCTGCCCAGGCCGTGCCCGCCCTCAAGCCAGACCAGCTTCTTGTCCGGGGCCGTCAGGGCGTTGTAGTACTCCTCCACCAGGGAGGACATGGCGTTGACGTCGTGCCGGCCGACGAAGAAGTACACCGGCACCTGCAGTTCCGCCGCCTCTTCCTTGAAGTCCAGGCCTTCCAGCTGCGGGTACACCACGTTGAACGTTTCGATCAGCCCCCGTGTGTGGTTGATCTTGTCGATGTAGCCGTATTCGGGGACGAAGAACGGGATGAGGGGCACGATGACCGTGAACCGCGGGGTGCCCATGATTTCGTTGAGCACGTTCAGGAAGTCGACATAGGGGGCCACCACGTTGTCTCCGCGGTAGGGCGGCGGGCCGTTGCGGCGCAGCTCCTCCGCCCGCCCGGTGTCGCCCTGCTCTTCGAGATGCTGCAGGGCCAGCTCGTAGCCCATGCGGTCGTTCTGGGTGGTGTTCACCATCTGTCCGCTGCTGACGAACGCGTGGTACAGCTCCGGGTGTTCCTGGACGAGCCAGATGCCGATGATGCTGGACCAGGACACCCCGTAGATGAAGACTTTCTGCTGCCCGAACCGTTCCCGGAGCCGGTTGGTGAGGGCCACGGCGTCAGCCACGTACCGTTCCTTGTCCAGATCGCTGAAGGGCACGGCGCCGTATGATTTTCCGGTGCCCGGCTCGTCCCAGCTGACCACCGTGAAGTGCTCCTCGAGCGGCCGGAACTCCATGGAATTGAAGAACCCGCCACCGCCCGGGCCGCCCATGCCCAGGTTGAGCAGTACGGGGTTGGAGGCGCTCTTGCCCCGGACCATGATCCACTGCTCGCTGCCGTTCAGCTCCACTTTTTCGACGCTCGCGATGCTGCCGGGCAGGGGTCGGCCGTCCGCGCCGGTGATGGGCGCCGTCGTCGTGAATACCTGCGAGGCGAGGATGGCAGCGGCGGCGATGAGCACCAGGACCCCCAGGCCGGCCGGCTGGGCGTAGGGCTGCCGGCGGCGGACCACCAGCCAGGCCACCGCAGCCAGCGCCACCAGCAGCAGAGGCAGCCAGGCCAGGGCCGGAACCCCCGTGGTGAGGGGCAGCAGCACCACCGGCAGGAGCAGGACGGAGGCGGCCACCAGCGCGAGGGCTGTCTTCCAGCCAACGGCCCGACGGCGCCGCGATGGGACTGGCGCGTCCGTGGCGGTGGCGCCGTGGGCTGGCATAGTTCGGTGGGAGTTCATGGCATAGGGAGAGGTCGCTCGGGGAAGGACGGCAGGAGATGGAGCAGTGGACCCGGTGGGTCTTCTTCGAGGATCCGCCCAACGGCTGCCGGCTTCTAGGGCTGAAGGTCCCGCTGTTCCAAGCGCTGACTTTCCGGGACGAAAATTGCCTTTGCCTGCCGCTGATTTGTAAGGTTCAGCTATGACAACGGGGAAAGCAATAACCAAAGCCGTCATTCCTGCTGCCGGATTGGGGACTCGCTTCCTGCCCGCCACCAAGGCAATGCCGAAGGAAATGCTGCCGGTGGTAGACCGGCCGGCCATCCAGTACGTGGTGGAGGAAGCCGTGAAGTCCGGCCTCACTGACCTGCTGATGATCACGGGGCGCAACAAGCGCTCCCTCGAGGACCACTTTGACCGCGAGCCGGGCCTGGAGCGTGCGCTGGAGCTCAAGGGGGACAAGGACAAGCTGGAGTCCGTGCAGTACGCCTCCGAGCTGGGTCCCATCCACTACGTCCGCCAGGGCGAGGCCAAGGGCCTTGGCCATGCGGTGCTGTGCGCTGCGCAGCACGTGGGGGACGAGCCGTTTGCCGTCCTACTGGGCGATGACCTCATTGATGAGGCTGAGGACCTGCTGACCACCATGATGGAGGTGCAGCAGAAGACCGGCGGTTCGGTGATTGCCCTCATTGAGGTGGATCCGGCGCAGATCAGCGCGTACGGCTGCGCGGACATCACTGCGGTGGACGGCGAGGACTATGTCCGCGTGAACAGCCTGGTGGAGAAGCCTGCGGTGGGGGAGGCGCCGTCCAACCTGGCCGTGATCGGCCGGTACGTGCTGCACCCGGCCGTGTTCGGCATCCTTGAGGAGACCGAGCCGGGCCGTGGCAATGAGATCCAGCTGACGGATGCGCTGCAGACGCTGGCCGCCGGCGAGGGCGAAGGCTCCGGCGTGTACGGCGTGGTGTTCAAAGGCCGCCGCTTCGACACGGGGGACAAGCTCAGCTACCTCAAGGCCGTGATCACCCTTGCTTCAGAGCGGGTGGAGTTCGGCGAGGACCTGAAAACCTGGATGAAGGGCTTCGTGAACTAGGCGACGCTATAGACCTCTTACAGGTCCGCTGCCGGAAGGCGGCGGGCCTGTAGTCGTTTAAGGGCTGCCACGGCCAGGAGGGCGCCGATGACAGCGCCTGACGTGTTTGTCACAAGGTCCAGGGGGCTTGGAAAACGGTCGTGAAGAAACAGCAGCTGGCCGAGTTCCATGCAGCAGGAGATGAGCAGTCCAAATAGGCTGATTTTCCACCATGGCCGGCCGGGAAAAGCCAGCGAGCTTACTACTCCAACGGGGATAAAAAGTGCCACGTTGGCGGACGCTTCCACAAATTTGTAATTGAACCACGTGGGAATTCCGTGGCGGTGAAGGAATTTGAGGACGGCAGCAAGCTGGCCCTGCACGGGCTGGTCCACTGGAGTCGGCCAGAATGCAATAAACGCCAGGGGGACCAGCATGGCGATGAGGACCATTCGCCACAGCCTGTAGTTCTCAAGCTGCTTCACAGGGCCTTCAGGAGATCCGCAGAAGGGCTAGCGCCGCGGTACCGAGGGCGGTCATCGCCAGCAGCGCCAGAAGAACGTAGGGGAGCACCTGTGGGCTGGGGAGGGGAGTAGAGAAGTCGTAATGTCGTGGTGCTTTTCGCCAATGTCTCCCCATAGCTCATATTGATACCACAGCCCGGCCGGCCGGTTGGTCGGCTTTAGCCCCCTGAGACCTTAAACGAAGAAGGTGGGTGTTCTCCGTTTCCGGAGTACACCCACCTTCTTCGGGGGTACTTGGTGGTGCTGTTATGCAGCTACCTCAGCCTTGGCGCGGCGGCGAACAACCACTACCGAGGTTGCGCCGGCGGCCAGGGCGCCTGCGCCCACCAGGGTCCACAGGACCAGGCCGGAGTCGGCGCCAGTGTTGGCCAGGCCGGTGCCGGTGTTGGCCAGCGGAGCGCCGCCGGCGTTGCCACCGGTGTTGGCCAGGGAAGCTGCCACGGTAACCGTGACGGGGCCAACGACGACGCCCGACTGAGTGCCTTCAGCGGTCAGGCTGTAGGTGCCTGCTTCGCTGATGGAGATCGGAAGGGCGAAGGCGCCCTGGGCGTCGGCGTTTGCGCTGAGTTCCTGCGGTGCCAGGAACACAGGGATCTTGGCGGAGAAGGAGGTACCGCCGGCGATGTTGGCGCCACCTGCTGCGGGAGGCTGGCCGGGCGTTACGCGGATGATGAGCGGTTCGCCGGCAAGGAAGCCCTGTCCGCGGAAGACGAAGTCTTCGCCCGGCCCAACAACGCCGTCAGAAACAGCGGCCTGCGGCGGGAGAGCCGGGTATTCGGCTGCTACGGCCGGTGAGCCAATAAGGGCCAGTGAGCCAGCGAGTGCGAGTGCTGCGAGTGTTTTCTTCATGAGTGTCCCCCCGGAGACGTAAGTTTTTGGTGTACCCGATTTTGAGGAAGTTTTCCTCTCCACACGAGACCTGTGCGGAACTACGGATAATGATCCCAAGAGAGACGGTACCACCTGCTCCTGTTTGTGAGCAATGTCAATCCAGTCGGTTTACATAGTATTAACGCGATGTCCACAGTCCTAGCCGCAAGGAGTAGTTTCTGTGGGCAAGGTCACGTCCTTTACATCTTGAACAGTAGGCGTGACAACCACGTTAGGTTCTGTGTGCTGAACAATTTTTCCGAAGGTGAACTCTACGGTTTTGCTCTCACCCGGTGCTAGCCGAATAGCGAGTACTCCTACCGGTCTGTTGCCATGGAAGTAGGGAGCAAACTCGGTCTTCTGCCCGTCCAACTTCGCTGTTTCTACATGGGCCTGGGCTGGTCCATAGGCAACGACGTTCGTTTGGACAACCCCTGGGGGCACTCCATAGTTTCCATTCCCAGTCACATACGGCGGTAAAGATGTTGCTGCGTCGGCCGGTGCGGTGTTGGTGCTCGTCACCCGGACTACAGTCTGGTCATAGCCATCCTGTGGGCATTCCTTAACCAGCTGCACAGTACGCTGCACGTAGAAGTCCATCTTGGCACCCGTACCATCGTTGAAATATACGCCAAATTGCGAAGGATGGACGCTGGATCCACTTATTGCGCCACTCAGGCGATGCCTCTCGATCACAGATTGCTCGCGGGACGCAGGGGACCAGACCAAAACTCGTCCCTCGTTAGCTCCCCTTGTAATCGCTTCCACGAGATGGTTTGGATCACTATGGCCTTGCCCCAGAGCATCGAATATCTGCTTGGCCACAGCGGCGAAGTAGGCGTCTTGAGCATCAGGATCGGGAATTTCCGTATAAACCCTTGAAAGCAATGTTTCGACGACGTTATTGCTAGTGAGTTCTGAAGGGAGGCGACTGTTGTCGGGAGTTGCTACGTTCACACTTCCTGTGGCTTCAAGCAAATAGCTGAGCGCGATGGGATCGATGGAGATGACGCCGTCAGTCTTCTGGCCGGTGTGTCTTTCCCACATGGCACTGGCGGTGCCCGCGGCGGTCGGAAAGTCGGGCGTGAGATTCACGTCTTGCATGAATTTGCCCAGACGACGTGAGTAAATCTCCTGTTGCGCAGGGTCCACTTGTACCGCGGGAGTCACTGTTCCCAACGCGCTCGCGCTGGACTGCGTACCCAACGTCAGGCGCCCTTTATCAACTCGGAGGGTTGCCAGGGCGCCTGGTATGCCACCGGAGGCACGCGGTTCTGCATTGTTCTGAACTATCAGCAGATAACTGCGAGGGCTATCCGCTGCCAGCATTGCCGGCATGATACTCGCAGCACTTGTCGCCGCCTCTAGATTTTCGCTCAGTTTCCCTAGTCTATTTCGTGCTTCCACAAGCGGTTCCGCGACTTGCGGGAGGAGTGGAGACGTTTCGATGCTATTGAGGCGTTCCGATGACGAGGAGACGGCGTGAGCGGCTGCCTGCAGCGCAGGGCTTGCCTTTTGTAAAGGCTCGAGATCAACCCCGTCTTGGTCTGGCACAAAAGATCTCCAATCCAAGGATTGAAGCGTGCTGACAAGAGGATCGGCACCCAGCTGAGCTACCTCGTCAGCCGAAACTGCCACATCCGTGACGGCTTGGAAGTTCGGTCCGATCCAAGGCAGCAAGGCTGCGAAGGTCCAAAGAGGGGTGCTCGCGTCTCCACGAGCTTTTTCCGTATGGGCCTTGAGTTCCCTGACCGTCGTTGTTGCCGATGAGTTGCCGGCAATAATGGACTCTTCCAACTGCGGTATCAACTCAACAGCGGCCCAGAGTTCGCGGTGCACCGAATTTGCTGTATCGATGAGCCCAAATCCTGCTCCCGCAGCACTGACAATTAGGACGGCCGGTGCAACCCACCGTAGAGCCCTGTTCCTCTTAGGGTCCGGGCTCTGACCTTGCAGGCCGTGTCTTGTGAAGCCATTTCTGTCAGAACTACCTTCCATGTCGGCTGGTGTCCTTCCTAGTGAGCGGTGCGATAGGGAGGTCGATCCCCAATGAACGGACCAGGAGGAGCTTCAAGTTACTAAACTTGAACCCTCTTGTTCATAAGGGAAATGGACTTGGCAAAATGTGAGGCGGGGCTATGTACTCACCAGTGCTTCTTATCCGTGGCTTTTTGATATGTCGTTCGAGTTGCCGAAAGTGCCCAAACAGCTAGAGCCTGGTGGCAGCGCTCGTCGTCGTAACACCCCTCGTGTCAAAGAAGAGCGAGGCCTTCTGGCTGAGCGCGTCCGCATCGTATTCTGAGTGATTCTGGAGAAGGACTACAACGTCTGCTGATTGGATAGCAGCGTGGAGATCTGGCTCTGTCTTGAGGGTCTTGCCAGCGACCTGCCAAGTATCGACTTTGGGATCGTGGAAAGAGATTTCAGCGCCTTTGCTCAGGAGAAGCTGGGCGATCGGGGTCGCCGGAGATTCACGTTGATCGGCGATGTTGGGCTTATATGTTACTCCTAAAAGCAAAACCGAAGATCCGTTAATGCTTTTACGCGCTTCATTGAGCATGCCCTGCACACGTTCAACGACGTAGGCGGGCATTGAATTATTCACTTCTTCCGCAAGCTCGACAAACTTGAAAGGGTAGCCCAAAGACCTTCGAACCTGAAAGCTCAGGTAATTAGGGTCAATAGGTATGCAGTGGCCACCGACGCCCGGACCAGGATAGAAGGCTTGAAACCCAAAAGGCTTCGTTTTGGCAGCCTCAATTACGTTCCACAAGTCAATGTCCAACTCATGACAAAAACGAGCCATCTCATTCATGAGGGCAATGTTGATGTGACGATATGTGTTTTCTAACAGCTTTGCGGTTTCTGCCTCTCTTGCACCTTTTGCGGTCACGACCGTGTCAACAAACTTCGAATAAAATTCAGCTGCCAACTCCGTTGACTTCGCAGAGATCCCGCCCACGACCTTGGGCGTGTTTTTCAGTCCGTAGGTCTGGTTCCCGGGGTCGATTCTCTCGGGGGAGAAAGCCAAGTAGAAGTCCCGATCGAGGAGACGGCCCTCAACTTCAAGAATCGGACGAATCAGATCATCCGTGGTACCAGGATAAGTCGTCGATTCAAGCACAACAAGAGTGCCAACCGAGTAGTGGGCTGCGATGGTTTTTGTTGCCGAAACTACTGCCCCAAGGTCTGGTACCCCCGCTTCCCCTAAAGGCGTTGGAACGCAAATTACAACAACGTCAGCATTCTTGATTACCGTGGGGTCATTACTAGCGACATAGCCAGCAGAAAGCATTTCCGCTATATCTGCATCTCGCAGGTCGTCAATGTGCGACAGTCCCTTATTAAGCTTTTCAACTGTATTCTTATTAAGGTCAAATCCTGTTACGGAAATACCTGCCTGCACTGCTCCTTGGGCCAAGGGCAAACCTACGTATCCTTGGCCGATTATTACGACATTCGTCATTTGAGTCGTCCGTTCCTAAAGGGCGTTATTCGAGGGCAACCTAATGGGGCAGGCTGCAATTCGATGGTTGTGACCGCTGGGCGCGGCCACGCGATGATGATTATTTATTGACTGCTATGGGGAACCGTGAGGCGGAGCGGGCTTGTTCAGTCTCTGATGGCTCTGTTTTGGTCCCCGCGGACGCTGAGTCGATTGGTGCGTAGCTCTGGTAGCCATAGGCGTAGGCATCTGGTCCCTTGCTCGGGAGCATGTTCATTACAACGCCGAGCACGTTAGCTTCAACCAAGTCAAGCGTCTGTAGCGACTTCTCGACGTCGCCCTGCTTGACGGTCTGACTGCCTACCACCAGTATCACTCCGCCGAGATGCTGGGACAGAACGGCAGCATCTGTGACAGGAAGGAGAGGAGGTGCGTCCACGATCACGGCATCGAAACTCGATTCAAGCTCACGAATTGCTCGCAACATTGCATCCGATCCTAGGAGTTCACTAGGGTTCGGGGGGACTGTCCCGGAGGTTAGGACATAGAGTTGATCCTCACCCCAACCCTGCAAGAGATCGCGAATCTCTGCGTTACCGATAAGTGCTGTTGTGAGGCCCGCACTGCCCTCAAGTCCCAGGTATTCAGCGATCATAGGTCGGCGAAGATCGGCGTCGACAAGCGCAACAGACTGACCGGACTTTGCAAGCGTGATCGCGAGGTTTGCAGCAGTGGTGCTTTTTCCTTCACCCGGGAGCGAGGAAGTCACCATGACTGCCCCGGATTGTTGCCCTAAATTGGCGAACTGGATGTTAGTTCGGATTCGTCGGAATGACTCTGCGCGCGGACTCTGATTCTGGTGATCCAAAATGAGCGGATTCCTTGCAGCCTCACGGTCGAATACGATCCCGCCCAAAACAGGGGCACTGGTGATCTTCTGAAGGTCAGCCTCGCTTCGCACCTTGTTGTCCAGCGTAGAGCGTACGAGGGTTGCTAGGGCGCCAAGGAAAACCCCGGCCAGAAGCCCTACCGCGAGGTTTATACGCGTGTTGGGTGCTGAAGCTTCCCTCGGTGCTACTGCTGGAGTCACGATAGAAAGCTTGACCGGGGATGTGCTGGACTTGTCGGACTTCTCCAGGGTATCAACCGCCTTGACTAAACTGTCACTGACGCCCTGGGCGATCGCAGCTGCTGCAACGGGTGACTGGTCTTCAACTGAAATGGTGATTAATACTGTATTCAAGTCTGAACTTGCCTTGACTTTTGTCGCCAGCTCCTGCGGCGACATGGTTAGGCCAAGAGTGTCAATAACCGGTTGTAGGACAACCGGCGTTTCAACGGTTTTTGCATAGGATTGAACACGCGCTTGACTGAACGTGTTGCCTTGCTGCAACTCCTGAACCGAGCCTGAACTTTGAATGGCCACAAAGAGCTGTGTTTGTGCGGTGTAAGTAGGCTTGATGAGCAGAGAAGCAGCAGCACCACCCAAAAGTCCGACGAGAGCGAGGCTTACGATCAATACCCAGTTTCGGCGAAGGACACGTAGGTAGTCTCTCAGTTCCATTTTGAGTGGCCTTTCTGAGCACAGCAGGAATCAGTTGCTGCGGTACACAGCCCCCCGATGAATCTTATGCTGATTCGCGTCTTGATTCTAACTTGGACCCGTCCGCAGCTGAACTAGGTTGGACACCTTCGCCTAGGCTGCACTCGAATAACCGTCGCGAACGATTGGTCCTGAGTTGATTGGGGCTCTGGGCATCTGTTCGAACCTAAACTCGAGACGTCGCCCTGTGGCGTCCCCGTCTGCGCCGTCCCCTGGACCGCGGCACTGCTGCAGGCGTGGTGCGCAACTGGATGGCGATATAAAACCATAGAAGTGCTCCCAGGAGTGCCTCGCATGCAAGCGTCGATATAACTGCTCCGGCTATCCCGTATTGAGGAAGTAGATAAAAGTTCATGCAGACGTTGATGCCGGCCATACTAGCCTGAACTGCCGTTCTATACCCTTGGTGCCCGCTGCCAGTCAATGTGTCAGCGCCTAGAAAGGAGCCGGCACGCAGGATTATCAACCAGGCCATCATCTGGATGTACTGGACCGCCTCGCTGTAGTCGCTACCTAGAATTGCGGGTGCAATTGGCGCTACGAGCGCTACACCGATGGCGCCCACGACGGCATACCCGAGCACTAGGGGTGAGATCTTACGCGTTAGCTTTAGGGCGCTACGGAGCCCGTTTTTTCCTTCCCTGAAGTAGAGGGGATAAGCAGCCGCAGATACACTGCGAATAGGGGCATAAGCCATATCGATGATTCTGTATGCAGCAGAGTATATGCCTGCGCTAGTAGCCGAGACCAGCCGTCCTAGCATTGCTTTATCTATGTCGTTATACACGTTTTGAGAGGCAAGGGCTGTAGCGAATAGAAGCCCCTCCCGGATTTCGCGCTGGGTTACTTTTGGGCAGCCTTTGTAGTAGCCGACCTGGACGGTAGTCACCATCGCCGCTCCGATACCTAGAGGCAGCGTCGCGGCGGCGTACACCCACGACCAGGTTGGCAGTGAAATCGTCTCGAAGGACGCAATAGCTGCGGCGGCTGCAATTAGGCGGAATAGATTGGCAACTGACGGCAGAATGGCCAAGGCGCGGCTGCTACCGACTGCTTGACGAAATGAGCCGACTAGATCGACTAACCGGAGCCCCACCAAGTCGGCTAGGGCAATACAGAAGATGCCTGCCCACGAGACGTTGGTTGGAGCAATCCAATGAGATGCGGCGGCTAAAAGCACTGAGCTGAAGAGGCCGCCTACAGTCGTAAAGGCCAAGGCCCTCTTCCACTCATATGGGGCGGATGTTGCGTCGTGGGCTACGTTCCTGACCATGAGGGTATTAGTGCCGAGGCTTGAGAACGGGGAGAGCAAAGCCGCCAGTGCCAGAACGGCTGCAAAAGCACCGTAATCCGTAGCGCCCAACATGCGCGCTAATGCCACGAAATAGATGGCCTGTATGGCCAGCTTTGAAAGTTGTCCGGCAAAGAGGGCTAACACGCTTTTTCGTAACAGCTTGGTGTCTATAGCCACGCTAGTTCTTTCACTTGATCAAACCGCATATAGAAATCGTCATCAATAAATAGAGCGGACGCGCGGCGCCGATGCTCTCCTCCTGGAACTGGGTACGGGTATCGTTGGCCGGTCCTCTGTTGACACCTCTGACTTCACAAGAGACAGAAGGAAGATGAGGGGGAACATCACGAAAACATTGCCATCGGCCGCTATTGGATTCCAGAACAGCTCGGTCATTCCGGTCACTCCCAAAAAGGCAACGTAGGATATCGCAAAGGGGGGTGCGCCTCTATGGATGAATGACTTTTTGATACTTTGTGTATATATAATAAATAACCCAATAACCGCGCCAATGCCGCCGGTAAATAGCAAGAAGAGGTATTCACTGTGAGGAAAATGAGAAGGAACGGCACCCACCGACTGGTACGTGTACCAGCGGTCAATTCCTAGCCCTGAAAACCAGTCTTCTCCGAGGGCTGATAGTCCCAGAATCCAAACTTTTCCCCTGTTGCTGAAGTCCGAAGGCTCGGCTTCTGTGACTAACCTGAATCCGACTATAAATAGTCCAGCTGTACCAAGACTCGCCGCTACTGTCACGAGTCGGCTCCGACTCGCCAGGGCGGACGGATTCAATCCCGTTGAGCGGCACCAAGATGTCGCAAGCGATGCAATTGGCCAGACGGCCAGACCAACAGCCAAGGCCAGTTGTGATGTCCTCGACTCCGTTGCGTAAAGCGTCAGAGCGAACATGACGATCGTGATGACACTACTGCGGCCAGCATAGGTCAGGAAAGCGCACAAAAGTCCCACGCCGCAGAATAATGCAACAGTGTTTTCAGATTGGAAAGGTCCGGTGTAAAGAGCATCGAAAGGCCCGCACTTGAACTTGTCGCAAGGGCGCCAATTCAAGCCGCTTAAGGGTGCAATCATAAACATAAAACTTGTCGCAAGTACCAGCGTCGCTGCAACATCGTGCAGCTTGAGGTTTGATAATGCGAATGCAAGCCCAATTAAAGTCAGGGTGAGTATACCGAGTGAGCGGCCTATGATCTGTGGTAGATCAATTTCCGGGTTCATCAGTGCATTAACAGAGAAAAGTAGGGCGGCGATTATGGCCGGCCAAAATACGGAAAGCTGAATTTTATGCTTAACGCGAGAACGAACGCTTTTTGATATGGCTGCTAGTACGGTCACCAGAACTAGCCCGATAACCGCGACTTGTCCTGCTTGGCCGCGGAGCAGTATCCCGGCTTCATATATCAGGCTCGTTAGCATAACGAGAAATAGGCCGAAAAAGAGTAGCGGGTCTCGTTCTGTCAGTCCTGACTTGTACAAAACCTTGACCTGAACTGCGATCGTAGTCGCGGCCAGTAGGGCGATTGTGTACGCGATCAGCGTTGTCACGCGTTTCCCTTAGCAACCTTTGTTGCCGCTTGTTCGCTGGTTTCAGGGGTTGTGTTCGTCAAGATATTTAGCCAATCACCGATGACACGGTCGACTCCGAAGTCCACCCCCCTGCGTTGCGAGGCCTCAATGAAGGCTTCAGTGGGAAAGGGTGCGCTCCTCGGCATTTCTCGAATAGTCTTAGCAAGAGCTTCCGGCGTTGCCTCGGAAAGCCACCCGGGCGAGTACTTGGGGATCATATACCTCGCTACTCGGGTGTCGACTGAAACCACCGGAACAAAGGCATCGGCCGCCTCAGCATAGACCAAACCAAACGTCTCGGCGACAGAACAATGGAGAAGAACTGAAGCTTTAGAAAGTTCCTTCTTCACGGAAGGCTGATCGAGGTATCCGGTAAACCTGACGCGCTCTTCAATTCCGAGACTCTTCGCCAATGCACTGAGTTCGGTCATGCGAGGTCCGTCCCCTATTACTGTCAGCGAATACTGATCGTCCAGAATACTGAGTGCCTCAAGGGCCAAGTGCTGAGCTTTAATAGTTGTCAGTGAGCCAATACTGAGAATACGATGTTCCGTATTTCGGGATTTGACTATTTTCTCGACAGACTCAGTTGTGGGTTCCTTGACAATGTTGGGAATTACGGTAACCCGTCGGATGTTGCCATATTCCTCCATGTCCTCTGCCACGGGTTGGCTTACAGCCACAACCTTATCAGCCCGTCTATATAAGTATCGGGTCATGAATTTCAAAACGCTAAGCGGTTTAGAGTAAGGAAGCTTTTCTTTAAGTAGTGTGTGCTCCCAAATAATAGTCCCGCCGGGCAATCTCGGCGCCACAAGCAACCAGGGCACGGCCGTCCATACACCCACCAATACCACCGTGCCCAGATCATTACGGCGGGAACATGAATAGAGTCTCGCGAAGCTTTGGACACGCTGCCATCCGCGCAAGGGAGTACCAAGTACTTCTACCCCACGCGCCAAGTTTTTGTCGGCATTTGAACCGCCTAATACGATGATGCGTATATCTAAGCGCTGTTCCAGAGCTTGAACCAAATTGAGAGTCACTCGCTCAAGGCCTAATGTAGGAGTCAGGCCTGACACGACAAATGTCACTCGCCGCTTACTGGTACTCATCTAGGCTCCTTGTAACAGGATTTTTTGACGTTCGAATGATGACGATGACACTTGATAACTTCCGGTGACGATGTCACTTGATAAACCTCATGAGGTTCTGAATCCACTTTCTCGGAAGTACCCCTGAGATACCGAGCGCCAACGGGGACATGCTCGGCAAGCGCCGAAGTCTGAAAATACGTCGAATTACGGCGAGCACGCCCCGAGGGTCACGCTTTTGGAGAGCATAGCGAAGGGTCTGTCCCGCCAGAAAGTCAACTTGAGTGTCCGCGCCGTAGCTATTCAGAGCTGATTCAGCCCACATGAGGGAAGTCTTCCAGTCACTTCCCGCCGAGATTGAACCCGCAGTCCCCACGTAGATGTCTACCAAGTCTTCTTCCACTTGGAGGAAATTCGTTCCTGGTTCGCGACCCAGCTTCAGCAGCCAGTCCCAATCTTGGTGCCTAGTCAGCTTCTCATCCCATGGAACGCGAATACACAGGTCTCTCGGAGCCATGACCGTTGAGGCAAAGAAGGAGGACCTGGTTGCGCCCGCGTGGCGGCGCCGGAAGAGATAGTCAGCAATGTCTTGACCCGGGTGGATCAGCGCTGCGGGTATGCCCCTGACCTTCGAAGTGGATGCAGCCCCGGTGATACTTTGGACAGCACGCGAACCAATCACAAGATCTTGATCACTGGGGAAGCGCGATGCCGCAGTCAGCTGCGCGCGCAACTTGCCAGGAAACCACGTGTCGTCGTCGTCTAGAAAGGCAATCCACTTTCCCCTAGCGGAGTTAACACCAAGGTTTCGCGTGAAACCACCTCGTTTGCCACCCCCCGTAAACAGGATTTGGTTGGCCCCGGTAGCCGCATCAAGCACGTCCGGGGTCGTGGTCTTTTCATCCCGGTCGAAGACGACGAGCAGTTCGACTTCGCCGGAGTAATCTTGTCCGAGAACGCTCTTTACCGCATTCCGTAGCTCCGGTCTCCCCACCGAGGGGATTACCACGGAGACGTCGATAGTTTTTGAGGGCAGCATTTTCCGCTTTCATGAAGGTCGCCAGTGGCAGGGACAAGAGCGCGTGTGCAGGTACCAAAATTGCCGGGACTTAGCATCAGCGCACTGCAGGGATCTGGGGCCGGGCTTTGGAACCAAAATGAACCGACGAGGCCCCCACCCTCTCGAACAACTTGCCGCAGTCAAGTCATGTTAGCAAGCAGAACCAGTGGCCCCATCATGCTGCCGGTATTATCTAGTGTGCTCTCCTAGGTCGAGAGTTGTTGGTCTACCTCGGGGGACGTCAAATGTCTGAGTCTGTTAAGTGGCGCATTCGCTATGCCCGCCGGCTTCGAATAGTGGATGGAGTGGTTGTAGTTTGGGCGACTGCGGGGGCGCTGATATTGCGAGTCGGAACCGACGAAGGTCCGCTAAGCAGTGAGACGGGTCTGTATCTCGCTCTCACCGCTGCCCTTGCTACCGGATGGTGGCTAATGCTTGGCCTCTGGGGTACGCGGGACCCGAAAATTTTGGGTTTTGGCCCTGAGGAATATAAGAGGGTGTTTGCTAGCTCGCTGTGGTTGTTTGGTATTATTGCAATCCTTTCTTACTCCGCGCGTTTTGACACTGCCCGTGGATACGTAGGAATTGCGTTGCCTGTTGGTGTCACGGGTTTAATTCTTGGTCGCTGGATTTTGCGTCAGCACCTGGCTCTGGAAAGATCACGTGGATTCAGCTCCTCAAGAGTGCTTGTCCTCGGAGGAGCCGCGAGTGCGGAGCATGTTGTGCGCTCGCTGCAGAGTCACCCGCAAGCTGGATACGCTCCTATTGGCGCATTCCTGACGTCTCGCAGCGATGGGCCTGAAGTATCTGTTCGTGTCGTCGGAAGCGGGCGTCGACTAGAACAAATAATGGAAGCCATCCAAGATGTAGGCGCGGATACGGTTGCCGTTGCCGCCGAAGGAGACTTGTCACCTAGGGATTTGCGTCAGCTTGGCTGGACCCTGGCTGCTTCACACGTTTCGATGATCCTGGCACCATCGCTGACCGATGTTGCTGGCCCGAGGATACATACCCAACCCGTGGCAGGATTGCCACTTATTCATGTGTCAACACCTAAGCTCACCGGCGGACGGCGGGTGGCGAAACGTGCATTCGATGTTATGTCCGCAGTGTTACTGCTGGTCATCCTGTCGCCGGTGTTCTTGGTTGTCTCTATTTTGGTGAAGCTGAGCAGTTCGGGACCGGTGTTCTACAAGCAGGAACGGATTGGCATACGAGGCACTTCTTTCAATATGCTCAAGTTCCGCTCAATGCGGACAAATGCGGATCAAGAACTGCAAGCTCTGCTGCGCGAACAAGGGACAGGCGCGACTCCATTATTCAAAGTCAAGGACGATCCTCGTATAACGCCAGTAGGCAGAGTGCTTCGTAAGTATTCTCTCGACGAACTACCGCAGTTGATAAATGTGGTAGCCGGAAGCATGAGTCTTGTAGGGCCGCGGCCGCAGCGCGCGGGCGAAGTCGCCCTCTACGATTCTGATGCACACCGCCGCCTTTACGTAAGCCCCGGCATGAGTGGCCTGTGGCAGGTAAGTGGTAGATCTAACTTGACTTGGGAAGAGAGCATCAGACTTGATCTCTATTATGTGGAAAATTGGTCGCTCGTTGGGGATGTTGTCATCCTACTAAAGACATTTCGTGCTGTTTTTGCTGGTGCAGGTGCTGTATAATTGCACCCTCATTCCTCATTCTTTCCACGGTACATGAGCACAACTCCAGCGGTGAACCCTTTGAACTGGTAGTTCACCGGACTTACGGGTATGGAAGGCAGTGTGAGGCGGGTACTCGCCCGAGGCGAGGCCACAGTACACGACTCCCGTTAGCCAGATCACCGTAGAGCGCGCGCCTTGCGGATGAGCCGACCACTATGTGATTCCACCCCGGCAGCTAACAGATTATGCCGGGGGCTGGCCTCGCCATCTTCCTCAGTTCGACGCTGGCGAACCACGGTCAAGTCTTCGGCGCAGCTCTCACATCAACGCAGCGGGTACTCGCTCGTCGAAAACGCCGTCAATTAGGGCCATTGGCAGCAGAATCGCAAAAAATGTCACCGCTCCGTTTACAAGCCCTCAGACCGTCAGGCCCGACCGCTAGTTGGAGCAATATTCATGGCCGACCACATAAGATGGACGAGGTACAGCGGGGATTTCCCACTTCTGTTAGCTGCCCGACTGTACTCCTCGAATTGGCATTTGACTCGCCATGGAACGGCGGCCGAATGGCGTTTGAGTTCGTAAGGTTCGCGCCTAAGGGGATGGCGCAGTCAGGCGTTAGGTTATGGTGGACACATGCCTATCCAAAGGGCCTAAATACGTAACGACGCCAACGTCTCCTGTCTAGTCTCAGCTCGAAACACGCCGAGCGTGTTGTGGCAGAAATGATGATATAAAAGGGCTGTGAAAATTATGCTGCCTCGTGGGGAAGGCGACGCTCCCTTGGAATGCCCTCACCAGTTCGTTGGTCTCTGCCCAAAATGTCACAGCGCACAAAATCCAAGCGATTCAATAGCTGCATTGAGTAGTCCAGAACTGGTCTCCTGAAAGCACCTATCTTCAGTTCTGTCAATACTCGCGCCCGGAGCTGGGTTGCCTGAGAAACCAATAGGGGCCTTTGTGTGTGGAATCGTGGGATATGTGGGCCGTTCAGTCGACGGCGGACTTGCCGGACACAGCGCGTTGGATGTTGTTCTTGAGGGACTGCGCCGCCTGGAGTACCGGGGCTACGACTCCGCCGGGGTCGCCGTGGTGTCCAAGGGTGCGATCGAGTCGCGGAAGAAGTCAGGGAAGCTGAGTAACCTGATTGCCGA